>JBOGSE010000987.1:0-3509 GCA_050694895.1 bacterium
CAAAGGCGAGGGCCGTCATGTCGGCCTGCTGCTGTTGCTCCGTCCAGGCCATCGCCATGGCGGAGAGCTTGAGGGCCTGGAGCTGTTCGAGTGTCGGGGCGTTGAGCATCCGCTCCTCCTTCGTGAAAATGGGTGATCGGTGATGGCCCGTCCGCCGGCGCTGGGGGCTTCGGGGGATCCGGACGCGGCGGGCGAGGGCCTGGGCGCCTCCAGGAGCGACGATCTCGGGTCGACCCATACCGGGACATCCCCCTCAGCGGGCCTGTTCGCCCGCGGCCGGCGCGGCCGCCGCCGCTGAGTCCTGGTAGTACTCCCGCCCGCGAATCTGCTCGTGGACGGGCAGGAGCGTGAGCTGGGGTGGGGCCATCGGCCCCGGCAGCCGGTCGAGGCCATGTTTGAGGATCGAGTCGACATGCCGGTAGGAGCGCGCGCCGACGGCGACGGCCCGGGCACACGCGGCCTCGAGGCGGCTGTCGCCGTCGCGCTTGGCGAGACGCAAGATGCCGAGGCAGGAGCGGTAGCCCTTATACTCCACCGCAGGAGAGACGCTCTCCTGACAGGGAACAATGGAGGGTAGAGGCGAGGGGGAGAGGCGGCCACCTGTGATGGCCAGGAGCTTGCTGACCAGAGGACCCGGTAGCCCGGAGCCCCCGGAGGCTCGCGAGCAGACTGTCCCGGTGAGCAAGAGAACGGCCCTGAAGGTTCAAGAGAAAGTGGCCCCCAGGAGGGCCGGTATAAGGGCAACCAGCCGTTCACGCTCCTCGGTCATGACACCAAGAGGAGGAGGACGAATGCGTTATTACCTCGGCGTGGATTGGGGAGATCAGACGCATGCGGTCTGGGTCGTGGATGAGGGTGGAACGAAGGTCGCGGCGCGCACGGTGCCGCACACGGTGGAGGGCTTAAGTGCGTGCGGCCGGGAGTTGGACGAATGGCGGGCACAAGGAATCGAGCTATGGGCGGCGATTGAGCGGCCCGAGGGCCGAGTGGTGGATTTCCTGCTCGACCATGGCGTGGTGGTCTATCCCGTCAATCCCAAGGCGCTCGATCGGGCCCGGGATCGCTTTCGGCAGAGCCAGGCCAAGAGTGATCCGTTCGACGCGCGGGTTCTGGCCGACTTCCTGCGGACGGATCATACGCACCTCCACGCCCTGCAGCCGAGCTCGGAAGCGGCTCAGGAGCTGAAACTCCTCGCGGAGGACTACCAGCGGCACATCCGCCAACAGACCCGTCTGGTCAACCAGCTGACGGCCACGCTCAAGGCCTACTACCCGCGCGCGCTCGAGGTGACCGAGCTCACGACCGCGCTGGCGCGGGCATTCCTGCAGGCCCATCCGACGCCGGCGGCGGTGACCGCGCTGACGGAACGCCAGTGGCAACGGTGGGCGCGCGGGCATCGGCTGACTGAGACCCGGACGCGCGAGCTCTGGGACGTCCTGCGGCAGCCGCAGCTGCCGGTGCCGGCCCACGTGATGCGCGCCAAGGCCCGGTTGATGCAGAGCTTGGTAGAGCAGCTGGCGCCAGTCGTCGCGGCCATCGCGCAGTACCGGAAGGCCATTGAAGATTTTTTCGCGAACATGCCGACCGCCCAGTGGATGCGGACGCTGCCGATCGGTAACCACGGGATCACCGCTCCGACGCTCTGGGCCCGGCTCGGCGATGCTCCCGGGCGATGGGAGTCGTTTCGCCATCTTCAGGCCCACGCTGGCGTCGTGCCCGTCACGATGAAAAGCGGTAAGCAGCAGCGAGTTGTTCAGTTCCGCTTCGCCTGCGACAAGTCATTGCGGTACCTGGTCAGTCAGGTGGCGTTCCTCTCGCTGGGGTCGAGTGAATGGGCCCGGGCGTACTACGACCAGCAGCGAGGGCGGGGACATTCTCATCACCAGGCGCTCCGTGCCTTGGCCGCGAAGTGGCTGAAGATCATCTTCGTCATGTGGCAACGCCAGGTCGCCTATGACGAGCAGTACCACTTGGCGATGATGACCAGGCAGCAGCTCCGGCTGCAGAAAAGAGTCGCATGAGACGGGACCAGAAAAACCACTTGACATCGACCAGAGAAAGTCTGCTCGGGGTGCGGGCGGTCCGCGAGAATGGCTTCGACGAGGGCGGCGGTCTGTGGGCCGATCGTGCTCGCCCAGGTGATGAAGCGCGAGGGCGTCCACTCGAGGTGGCGCTGATGCGCTTTGGGCATGTGGGCCGGGTCGGTGGTATGCCGGCCGCGGACCTGGCTGCGGACATGAGCCGCCACCCGTTGCCCACGATGGAAGAGTTCGACCGTCGTCACGGTCAGGCGAGCATCGACAAGTTCGTGCCTGAGCGCGTAGGGGACGGAGTAGTAGTGCCCGTGCAGCTCGACGTGGTAGTCGATATTCACGCGGGCGTCGTAGTGCCATTCGCCGACGATGAACGCCTCCGCGGGCAGGGGCCGGAGGGCGGGGCGATCCAAACGCTCGAAGAGCTCGCGACGGCTGACGTGGTACAGGCGCATCGGGCGCGTGTTCAGGCTCTCCAGCAGCTCGGCGATGCGCGCGTTGAGGGCGGCGAGCGAGAAGAAGCGCTCGTGGCGCAGCCGCGCGAGGATCCAGCGCGTGGCGACGAGCACTCCCACCTCGACCTTCGCTTTATCTCTTGGTTTTCTCGGTCGGGCCGGAAGGATGACGGTGCCGGCGTACCGCGCGAACTCCTCGTAGGTGCGTTGCAGCCCCGGCTCGTAGCGGCACGGGACGACCACGCCGCTTTTCAACTGATCGCACACGACAGCGGTCGTGACGCCGCCAAAATACTGAAAGGCCCGCTGATGGCTCGCGATCCAATCGGGGACCTGCTGCGTGCGGGTGGCCTCAACGTAGGTGTAGTTCGAGGCGCCGAGGACGGCGACGAACAACTGGACCGCGAGCACCTCGCCCGTCGTGGCATCGATGATGGAGGGCTGCCTCCCGGCGTAGTCGACGAAGCACTTCTCGCCGCCCTGATGCACCTGGCGCATCGAGAGCCCGCGCCGTTTGCACCAGCGGCGGTAGAGCTCGCAGAATTGGGTATAGCGATAGCCGTCGGGGTGCTGCTCGAGGTACTCGAGGTGGAGCAGCTCCAGGGTGACGCCGGGCTTGCGCCGCTCGGCGTGCAGGTAGGCGCAATCGGGGACGACCCGGTGGTGGGTGGGCGGCGTCGGCGGCCCGTACACGCGCGCCTCCAGCACCTCGTCGGTGAGCGTGTCGACCTGGGCCCAGTCGAGCCCGGCCGCCCGCGCCCGCAGCACCGTGCTGCCGACGGTGCCGCTACTGAGCCCCAGGCTCTCGGCCACCGCCCGGTGGCTCTGCCCGAGGCACCACTTCTGTCGCAGGATCTCTCGGATCTGACGCATGGATAGTCGCTCGGTGGCCATAGGCCCCTTTCTGGGACAAATGGCCCCGTCTACCGTCCAGCGCCGCTACGCTCCAGCCATCCTCCCGAGAGAGGATGCCCTACTGCCGGACCGGCGGGGGGTGATCACGATGGACCGATCCGCGTGA
>JBOGSE010000988.1:0-4214 GCA_050694895.1 bacterium
AGCCAGCCCGCGACGCCCGGGATCATCGTCTCATAGAGCTGCCGTCCGTACTCGAGGGCGTTGACGACTTCGGGCGAGTTGATCGTGATTGTCTTGTTGTCCGGGGCGACTGTCCTTCCGCCAAACGCCCAGATGAGCCAGTGCACCCAGACGTTTCCGTCGCCGACCGCCTTGCCCAGCGCGAATCCGGTGGGATGGTTGCGGGCCCTGAGCGCCCGCGCCAGGCGCAGAAACTCGTCCGTGGTCTTAGGGAACCTGGCCGGATCAGGATCGAAGCCGGCTTCTTTCACCCAGGACTCCCGATAGTTGATCTGCGTCCCGGGTGCACCGATGGGCAGGCCGATCCACTGATTCGTGTCCGTGCTGAACCCGTACGCCCGCGGTGTTTCATACCAGCCACCGTATTTGCGCCCGATGTACTCGGCCAGGTCCGTAACGGGCACGAGCTTGTTGGGCCACAGATGGGGCTCGTCGAAGAACCCGATGACGATATCGGGTCCCGCGCCCACGTTCGCGGCCGCGGCCGCTTTGGGCTGGACATCGGTCCAGGTCTCGTTGTCCACCTGCACCGCCACGCCCGTGCGCCGCGAGAACTCCGCGGCATTCTGTAAGAACGTGGGTTGGTCGGTGCTCACGAACTGCGACCAGCGCAGGACGCGGAGCGACGCCCCGCGCTCGACTGGGAACGACATGCTCATTTCGGGGTTGAAGGACCCTGCTGGTAGCTGGGCGGCTGCTTGCTCCAGCCACCCGCTCAGTCCCAGATTGGTCAAGGCCGCGCCTGCGAGACCCGCGGCCCCGGTTTGCAGGAAGCGTCGCCGCGTTAGAGCGTGCGACCGCTGTTCGGCGCTTGCCTTCGCGTCGTCATCCATTTTCTTTGCCCTCCGTGTCTTCCGGATCTCGGCGAAAGGCTTGCTTCTACGGGCAGGCCTGGAATCCCGCCTTTCGCGTTCCATCGACCCTTTCATGAGCCCTACGGCCGCACCTCTATGGCCGGGCCGTCGCGCGGAACAACCTGGCCGATCCGGGCGATCGTCTCTACCCGCTGGGCCCGCAGTGCGCTTTCGAGCCGGCCGGCGCGATCTGGTGAAACCGCGAGGAGAAGACCCCCTGATGTCTGCGCATCGGCGAGCAGGAGCCGCGTAATCTCGTCGATCTCGGACGCCCACCGGACCTTGTCGGTCAGCCACTCGAGGTTTCTGGCCGTCCCGCCCGCGATCGCGCCCTCCGCCGCCAGGGCCCGAGCGCCGTCGAGCACCGGCACCGCTGCGGAAGAGATGAACGCGCCGACGCCGCTCGCCGTCGCGACCTCGTGCAGGTGTCCCAGCAATCCGAACCCGGTGATGTCTGTGCTGGCGTGCACGCCGACGTCCTGCATCGCCTCAGAGGCCGCGCGGTTGAGCATGCCCATGACGCGGACGGCTTCGGCGGCTACATGCGGTGGGGTCTTTTCCTGCTTGATGCCTGTGGTGATGACGCCGATACCGAGCGGCTTCGTGAGGAAAAGCACGTCACCGGGTCTCGCGCCCGCATTCGATACGAACTTCTTGGGATGCACCAGGCCGGTCACGGCGAGCCCGTACTTCGGCTCGGGATCGTCGATAGTGTGTCCGCCGACGATTAGCACGCCCGCCTCCGCGGCCTTGTCCGAGCCGCCGCGGAAGATCTCCGCCAGGATGTCCAGCGGCAATTTGCGTGGGAAGCCCGCGATGTTGAGGGCGAGGAGCGGCCTGCCGCCCTTGGCGTAGACATCCGACAGGGCGTTGGCCGCGGCGATCTGCCCGAACACGTACGGGTCGTCCACGATCGGCGTGAACACGTCGACCGTCTGGACGAGGGCTACGTCATCGCTCAGGCGGTAGACGGCCGCGTCGTCGTCGGTCCCGATCCCGAGCAGCAGGTTCGGGTCGCTAGGTTTAGGAAGGTGGCGCAGCACGTGCGCCAGCTCGCTGGGCGACAGCTTCGACGCTCAGCCGGCGCAGGCGACCATGGACGTGAGCCGGATGCGCTCACGGTCGGTCACGGCAGCACCTCCCTTCGAGCCTTCATTTGGGTATTATACCGGCGTATGCCAGCACTGAAGGAACTGCACCGTAGAAAGGACAAGCACTCTGCACACACACCATGCCAGGGGGATCTGACGTCCATGTGCCGGAACATCAAGAAGTTACGGCGACCGGACGCGGTACCGGCCGACCATGAGCTCCACATTGCCGCGCTCCAATTCGTGCGGAAGATCAGCGGATTCCACGCTCCGTCGGCGGCAAATCAGCAAGCGTTCGAGACCGCGGTCCGTGAGGTGGCGCTCGCCGGCAGGACGCTCTTTGAATCGCTACGGGATTCAAAGACGCGGAGGGCAGCAGCAGTCTAATATCTGATAGTCGCCGGCCGGCGCGCCGGGGAGCCTCCCATGGCGACGAAGCTGGACGAAGCCAAGGCCGAACTGATCGACAAAGTCGTCGCGTTCGCCCGCGGGAAAGTCGGCCGCGATCAGGCCGAGATCGTCGAAGCATTCGTCCGGCAGTACTACCGGGGCGTGGCTCCAGACGATCTGGTCGAGCGCACGATTGTCGATCTCTACGGCGCCGCCCTCGCCCACCTCTCGCTTGCCCGCCAGCGGACCCCCGGAACACCGAAGATCCGCGTGTACACCCCCGTTTTCGACCAGCACGGCTGGCAGTCGACTCACACGGTCGTCGAGATCGTCACCGACGACATGCCGTTCCTGGTTGACTCCGTGACCATGGAGCTCAACCGCCATGGGTCTGGTATCCATCTTGTGATCCACCCGATCATGAGCGTGCGGCGCGACGCCACAGGACACATCACCGAGATTTTCGCCTCCGGCGCCCCTGACGCGGACGCGATCCGCGAGTCCTTCATGCACGTCGAAGTCGATCGGATGACGGATGCCGAGCATCCGGCAGGGCTGCGTGATGACCTCATTCGGATATTCGGGGACGTGCGCGCGGCGGTTGAGGACTGGCGCAAGATGCTCGCCAAAGCCCGCGAGATCATCGCGGACCTGGACGCGAACCCTCCGCCCCTTGACCCCGAGGAGGTCGCCGAGGCGAGAGCCCTGCTCCAGTGGATGGTCGACGACCGGTTCACATTTTTGGGCTACCGCGAGTACGATCTGGTCGCCGACGGCGAAGAAGAGACGCTGCAGGCGGTGGTAGGGTCCGGCCTCGGAATCTTGAGAGAGACTCGTGGGATGCCCGTCTCCCACAGCTTCGCCAAACTGCCGCCGGAGGTGCGCCGGAAGGCCCGCGAGCGGCAGCTCCTCAATCTGACCAAGGCAAACTCCCGTGCCACGGTCCACCGCTCGACGTATCTCGACTACGTCGGCGTCAAGCGGTTCGACGCCTCCGGTGAGGTGATCGGCGAGCGGCGCTTCCTCGGTCTCTATACCTCCATTGCCTACAACACGCGCCCCCAGGACATCCCGCTGCTCCGGCGCAAGGTGGCGGCGGTGGTCCGCCGTGCCGGGTTCCCGCCGGCCAGCCACAGCGGCAAAGATCTTCTGGCAATCCTTGAGTCCTATCCGCGCGACGAGCTGTTCCAGATCTCCGAAGATGAGCTGTTCGAGATCGCGATGGGAATTTTGCAATTGCAGGAGCGCCGGCGCGTCCGTCTGTTTGTGCGGCGCGACAGTTTTGGACGGTTCGTGTCCTGCCTGGTGTACATCCCGCGCGATCGCTACACCACGGACGTGCGCCTCCGCGTGCAGCAGATTTTACAAGAAGCCTTCCACGGCACAAACGTTGAGTACACCGCACGGGTCTCCGAATCCGTTCTCGCCCGGCTCCACGTGATTATGTATACGGATCCCGGGCAGACTCCCGACTACAACGTGCGCGAGATCGAGGCGCGGCTGGTGGAGGCCACGCGTTCATGGACCGACGACCTGCAGGAGGCGCTGGTGGAGCAGTGCGGCGAGGAGCGGGGCGTCCGCTTCTTTCGCCGCTACGGTGAGGCTTTCCCCGCCGCGTACCGGGAGGACTTTCCCGCGCGGACCGCCGTGGCCGACATCACGAGGATAGAGAGCCTGAGCCCGGATGGCGACCTTGGCATGAATCTGTATCACCCGATCGAGGCCCGGGATGATACGGTGCGCTTCAAGGTCTTCCGCCTGGGGCGCTCTATTACGCTTTCGGATGTGCTGCCGCTTTTCCAGAGTATGGGCGTGACCGTGCTCGGCGTGCGTCCTTACG
>JBOGSE010000989.1:0-7302 GCA_050694895.1 bacterium
CGGCCGGCCGGACTCCTCGAGGAAGTGGGGGAGGGAGGGACCCAGACGACGTTCCTGCGCGTCTCGGAGGAGCGTCCGCACCCGGTCCTCTCCTTCTCTGTGAGCCGCACGCCACGATCACGACCGAAACCCAGTGTGGCACTCACCGTGCCCGCCGCCGTGCTGGGGTCGGGCGCTGAGATCGACCGGCTGCTCGGCATCTGCAAAGGCCTCTACCTCTTCCTCGAGGCCATCTGGGGCGTCGTGGGGATCGAGGACGGGAGAGCGCATCACCTCGGCTGGGCCAACTTCTTCGGGCCCGAGGTCATCCTCCGCATCGGACCCGCACGCCTGCTGACATCTGTCGCCTTCATCGTCGAGATCCTGCCCGACGGCGGGATGATGCTTGTTACGCACCCGGCGCCTGAGATCGCCATGACCGCCGATGGCACAATGCTGAGGACCCAGCTCGAGCGCGACCTGGGTCTGGAGAGCGTCCTCCGGCCGTTGCAAAGGAGCGCGGCCGCCTACTGAAAGACGGCCTCGGAGTGCGACACCAACCCCATATGTAGCGCACCCGCCGGCTCAACCCCACCACATCTTCCAACCTCGGCCGGTCGGCGGCTGAAAGCCGCGTCCCACGGGCATTTCCGCCATCGCCCGGCAAAATTTCTTTTGAGCCGCGAGGACTTCGAGGAGGACTTTGTGGGCAGATGGAGAACCAAGTGGGGCGAAGTGGAGAAGCGTGGGGACTCTCAAAGGCGAGTACCAGTACGCCCTCGACGAGAAAGGGCGGGTGGTGATCCCACCCAAGTTCCGGCACGTGCTGGGCGAGCAGGTGGTGGCGACGCGGGGATTCGAGACGTGTATCGCCGTCTACTCGCCGCCCGAATGGCTCAGAGTCGAAGAAGGCGTCCGCCAATTGCGGGCGCGGGCGGATCAGCAGACGGTCCTCCGTTACCTGCTGGCGAGCGCGGTTGATCTTGAAGTGGACCGTCAGGGACGGATCATGCTGCCGGCGTATCTGCGGGAGCATGCAAAGATCACGCGGGAGGTGGTGGTGGTCGGCCTGAGCAATCGGCTCGAGATCTGGAGCCGGTCGCTGTGGAAGGCCTACCTGAACAAAGCGGGGAAGTCGGCGCCAAAACTGGCGGAGGATATCCCCGAACTGCGGATCTAGGCGATGTCCGTGCCTGGTGGCGCGACCGGGCAGGAGGGACCGGGCCATACCCCGGTTCTGCTCCACGAAGTCATCACCTGGCTGGATCCGCGACCCGGCGGCGTGTATGTCGACGCGACGATCGGTGGCGGGGGTCATGCCGAGGCGATCCTGGCGCGGATCGCTCCCGGCGGACGGGTGATCGGGATCGATCGCGACGCCGAGGCGCTGGCGATCGCGGGGCAGCGATTGGCTCACTATGCAGCAGCGGTCACACTTCGGCACGCGAACTTCACGGCGATCCGCGCGGTCGTAGCGGAGGCCGGGGTCGAGGCGGTGGACGGGATCGTGATGGATCTGGGAGCCTCTTCGCTGCAGTTCGAGGCACCCGAGCGCGGGTTCAGTTTCTCGCGGCCCGGGCCGCTCGACATGCGGATGGATCGTACGCAGGCCCTGCGCGCGGCCGATCTGGTGAACGAGCGCTCCGAGGAAGACGTAGCGAAGATCATCTGGTCGTACGGCGAGGAGCGGTGGGCGCGGCGGATCGCGCGGGCGATCGTGCGGCACCGGCCGCTGCAGACGACCGACGAGCTCGCGGCCGTCGTCAGCCGGGCGATTCCACGGCGGGCCTGGCCCCGGGGCATTCATGCGGCCACGCGCACCTTCCAGGCGCTGCGCATCGCCACCAATCAGGAACTGCAAGCGTTGGAACAGGCACTACCAGATGCGGTGGGGACTCTTCGGGGGGGCGGAAAACTCTGCGTTATCACCTTCCACTCCCTGGAAGATCGCATCCTCAAACACACCTACCTGCGTCTCTCCCGTGACTGCATCTGCCCTCCCGGGAGCCCCACCTGCATGTGTGGCCGGCGCCGGCTCGTGCGCGTTCTGACGCGCCGGCCCGTCACACCTTCTCTTGAAGAACTGCGGTCGAACCCGCGCGCGCGCAGCGCGAAACTGCGCGTTGCCGAGCGGCTCTCGCCGGATCACAATCACCATCCAGATGCGTCGGAGGCCGGGCATCCCAGCGCTAGCTCCACCTTCCCTTCCATCACCCTTGACATCGCTCCTCCGGCACCCGGCCTCCGACCTGTACTCTTCCCCGCGCGGCCGGCGAGGAATACCGCGTGATCGCCGGCACCGCCGGGTACCCGCTCGCGGGTGGCGCGCTCCGACGCGCGCGCATCTACCCTGTCTGGCTTCCCGACCGGATCGCTGCCCCGCTGGTGCCGTTGCGGCGGAGGCGGCGGAGCCCGATTGCCGGTGTGATGGTGGTGGCGGTCGTCCTCATCCTGCCCGCCCTGTTCTATGTCGCGCAGCGCGCGAATCGAGCGGAGACGGGCTACACGATCCTGCGGCTGCAGCGCGACGTCGCGCGGCTGCGCGCCGACAACGCGCGGCTTCTATCGATTGCATCCACTCTCAAGTCGCCGCAGCGGATCGAACGCTATGCTACCCACGAGCTCGGTATGGCGCCGCCCCGTCGGCCGCAGCTCGCCGCCATCACCATCAGGCCGGCCATCGTCCGTGCCGAGGTTCCCGCCGAGCGCCGCGGTCTTCTGAGCGCCATCGGCGCGTGGTTGGGGAGGAGTGAGGCCGAGGCGAGCGAGCGCGCGCCATGACCCGGCAGTTCCGACGTCGCCCGCCCGGGCGGGGTACGCCCCCCGGGCGTCGTGCATTTGGGCGCGAGGCGGCCATCGAGATTGCGATGGTGCGCCTTGTCCGGCGGCGAACGACGATCGTCTTTGTGGTGCTCGCCCTGGCGATGTCCGGCCTCGCGGCCCGCCTCGTCTCCCTTCACGTCATCCAGGCACAGTCGCTGGAGGCGATGGCCGAGCGTCAACGGTCGGGCACCCTGCCGCTGGAACCGCGGCGCGGCCGTGTGCTCGACCGCCTGGGCCGTCTGCTGGCCGTGAACGTCGACGCCGAGTCGGTATTCGCCGCACCTTCGAAGATCAGCGATCCCGATGGGTTCGCGCGCGTGGTCGGCTCGATCCTCGGCATCCCGGCCGCCGAGATCCGAGCGCGTCTCCATCCCAACCGTCATTTCGTCTGGCTTGCCCGCAAAGTCTCACCCGATGTGGCCGCGCGGCTTCGCGCGAAGGCGCTGGGCGACCAGCTGGGGTTCATCCCCGAGGCCCGCCGTGTCTATCCGAACGGCGGGCTGGCCGCGCACGTGGTCGGGTTCGCGGGTGTTGACAATCAGGGTCTGGCCGGCGCCGAGCTCGCCTTCGACGCGTCGCTGCAGGGGCGGGCGGGGCTCGCGCTCATCGAGCGTGACGCCATGGGGCGGCCCCGATTCGACACGCGGGAGGTCGTGCGCGAGCCTGTTGACGGCGCGGATGTCGTGCTGACGATCGATCAGGTCATCCAGCACATCGCCGAGCGAGAGCTCGACCGTGCGATCGCCGAGACACAGGCCGCGTGGGGCACGATTCTGGTGATGGATCCGCGCACCGGGGAGATGCTGGCGATTGCCACGGCTCCGCGGTTTGATCCCAACGCCTACGGCCGCGCGAAGCCGCGCCAGTGGAACAACGCGGCACTGTCTACGATCATCGAACCCGGATCGACGTTCAAGGTCGTCCTGGCCGCCGCGGCACTGCAGAGCGGCGCGGTGCGACCGGGCGACGTCTTCTTCAACACCGGCGCACTCAAGGTGCCCGGAGGCTACGTCATCAGGGAGGCGCTGAATCATCGCTACCCGCGCCAGACGCTCGGCGAGATCATCCGCCATTCATCCAACATCGGTGCGGCGATGGTCGCCAACCGGTTGGGCAAGGATCGCTTCTACGATGCGATCAGGCGCTTCGGGTTTGGAGCGCCGACGGGGATAGACCTCCCCGGTGAGGCCGCCGGTCTGGTCCTGCCTCCGGCACAATGGTCGGGATCGGGAGTGTATACAACGGGGTTCGGACAGGGCATCTCTGCAACGCCACTGCAGATCTTGATGGCCGGCGCCGTGATCGCCAACGATGGCGTCCTCGTCCGGCCCCGCGTGCTGCGCCTGGCCCGCGATGCCGAAGGCCGCGCGCTCGCCGTCTCGGCCACCGAGCCCCTACGACAGGTGATCGCGCCGGAGGTCGCGCGCGCGGTGCTCGCGATGATGGAGGATGCGGTCGAGCGCGGCACGGGCAGGCAGGCGCGTATCGACGGCTATCGCGTGGCGGGCAAGACCGGCACCGCGCAGAAACCGTCGCCACGCGGCGGATACCTGTCGGACAGTTACATCGTATCGTTCATGGGGATCGTGCCGGCGGAGCGGCCGGCGCTTGCGATCCTCGTGATCCTCGACGGCCCGCGCGGCGTGCACTACGGCGGAACGACCGCGGCGCCGATCTTTCGGGCGGTCGCCACGCAGGGGCTCTGGCATCTGCGGGTGCCGCCGACGGCCGCGCAGCTGGTCGGGCGGTAGCGCGGGAGGACGGCTCCGCGGGCCGCCGGCCGGGCCGGCGGGGCAAATAGTATAATGACTGGGGAGAGCGTGGAGGTGCACGTATGGAACTGCGCGCGCTGCTGGCGGAGCTTGACGCGCCGTCGGTGGTGGGCGACGCCGCGCAGCCGGTGCGTGGAATCGCGTACCATTCCCGGGAGGTTCAACCCGGGTTTTTGTTTGCCGCAGTCCGGGGCCTGACCCACGACGGGCTGACGTTTGTCGATGAGGCCAGAGCCCGGGGCGCGACCGCTATCCTCGCCGACCGCCCGATGCCGGCGGGCGGCGTGCCCGTGGGACGCGCAGCGGGTCCGACCGTCATCCGGGTCGCCGATGCGCGCCGCGCGCTGGCACAGGTCAGCGCCGCGTTCTACGGTCATCCGTCTCGGCGTCTGCGCCTGATTGGCGTCACCGGCACCAACGGTAAGGGAGCAACCACGTACCTGATCGAGGCCATTCTCCGGCGCGCCGGCCGGCCGTGCGGCATCATCGGCACGATGGGGGTGGTCATCGACGGGGCGGTGGCGGCCAGCGATCGGACGACGCCCGAGGCACCCGAGCTGCAACGCGTGTTGCGCACGATGCTGGAGCGCGGCCGCGAGTATGCCGCCGTGGAGGTGGCCTCGCACGCGCTGGCGCTCGAACGCGTCACCGGGTGCCGCTTCGCCGTCGGCGTGTTCACCAACCTGACGCGCGATCACCTCGACTTCCATCACAGCATGGAAGCCTACCGGGCGGCCAAGGCACGCCTGTTCGCGATGACCGACCCCTCCGGCTGGGTCGTGCTGAACGCCGACGACCCCGCCGCCGAGGTGATGCGCGCCGTGAGTCGGGCGCGGGTCATGACCTACGGGTTGACCCACTCCGCGGATGTCCGGGGCCGCGACCTGGCCCTGCACCTGCGCGGCAGCGAGTTTACCGCGGAGACGCCCGCGGGCACCGTGCGGGTGACCCTGCGCCTTGCCGGGACGTTCAACGTGGCCAACGCACTCGCCGCGCTCGCCGTCGGTCTCACGCAGGAGGTTCCGCTCGCGACGATCGCGGAAGCCCTCGCGGCGATGCCGGGCGTGCCGGGCAGGTTCGAGGCCGTGGAGGAAGGACAGCCGTTTGCCGTGGTCGTTGACTACGCGCACACGCCCGACGGACTGGAGAACGTGCTCCGGACCGGGCGTGAGATCACGCGGGGGAAGCTCATTGCGGTCTTCGGCTGCGGTGGGGACCGGGATCGCACTAAGCGGCCCCTCATGGGAGACATCGCCGCCCGATGGGCCGATCATGTCATTGTCACCTCAGACAATCCACGCAGCGAAGATCCGCAGGCGATCATCGATGAGATACGTCCCGGTATTGAAACCGGGCGCACCGGACGCGACGTGCGTGTTGACGTCCAGTCCGACCGCCGCCGCGCGATTGCCGCGGCCGTCGACGCCGCCGCACCGGGCGATCTGGTGCTGATCGCTGGCAAAGGCCACGAGCCGTATCAGGAGATCGCGGGCACGCGGCATCCATTTGATGATCGCGAGGTGGTGCGTGAAGCGCTCCGCGGGTCGGACCGGCCCGCGCGCGAACACCCGACCGCCGTGCGGGGCCGGGCCGTTCCATGACGGTCCGGCTGGCGATGGCGGATGTGATCAGAGCCACGGGGGGACGGCTGGTCCAGCCCGCGGACGCGCACGGCACCGGCCCGGACGGCGCATCGCACCCGGGTGGCCAGATCTTCCCCGAGGTCATCACCGGCGTCGCGACCGACAGCCGCCAGGTGACGCCCGGCGCTTTCTTCGTCGCCCTGCGCGGTCCCAACACCGATGGGCACGCCTTCGTCGCCGACGCCTTCGCGCGCGGGGCCGCATTCGCGGTCGTGAACGATGCCGCCGCGGCCGCCGGCGCGGGGCCCGTGCTCGTCGTCCCCGACCCGCTGCGCGCGCTGGGGATCATCGCCGGACTGCATCGGGACACGCTGCAGACGACCGTCGTCGGCATCACCGGAAGCGTGGGTAAGACCACCACGGTGGGGTTGTGCGCAAAAGTGCTCGAGACGCGCTACCGGGTCGCGCGGTCCGCCGAGTCATGGAACGCCGAGCTTGGCGTGGCCCTGACCCTGCTCGGCGTCCAAGGCACGCACGACGTCACGGTCGTCGAGATGGCGATGCGGGGCCTGGGGGAGATTCGCGACCTCGTGGCCATCGCCCGGCCGCGGATCGGCGCCGTGACGACCATCGGCGATACCCATCTAGAGCTGCTCGGATCGCGGGAGCAGATTGCGGCCGCCAAGGCCGAACTCCTCGAGGGCCTGCCGGCCGATGGCGTTGCCATCGTGAACGCCGATGAGGCACTGACGGAGCGGCTCATCCGCGACGTCCGCTGCCGGATCGTCCCCGTGGGGATTTCCCGCGATGCCGAGGTGCGGGCCACCGCGATCACGAGGATCAACGGCAACGGCTACACGTTCCACCTGGCGTTCGGCCCTCAGCAAGCCGATGTGATCCTGCCGCTGCCGGGAACCCACCAGGTGCGCAACGCGCTGGTCGCGGCCGCCGTCGGGCATGTCATGCATCTCACTCCGCGCGAGATCATCGCCGGCCTCGCGCGCGCGCGGCCCGCGAGGATGCGCCAGGAGCTCGTCACCATCGGCGACGTGCTGCTGATCGACGACACCTACAACGCGAGCCCGCAGTCGATGGACGCCGCCTTCGAAGTCATGGCGCAGGTTGGCGGCCGGCGCCGCCGCGTC
>JBOGSE010000990.1:0-1298 GCA_050694895.1 bacterium
GGAGTTCTCCTGCACGGCAATTCGAATCCCGGGCCGATCCACATCAGCCATTGTTGAGATGGCAGAACCGGCCGGGATGAGGTAGCCGAATTCGACTTCCAGATGCAGCCCGGTGAAATCCCACTCCTGTGCCCGTGCAGGACTAAACCCGACAAAAGCCACGTCCCAAGCCCCGGATTTCCCGCTGTCGAGAAGAGCTCCGACCGATGGGTACAGAACGGGCTCAAAGGGAACCCCTATACGCCGGGCCAACTCGTTTCCGAGGTCAAATCCTACCCCCGTCATCTCCCCCGACGCGGAGTCCCGTATTACGTTTAAGGGGTTGGCAAGCTGGAGCGCAACGCGAAGCTTGCCGGTTGGAGCCAAAGCCTGTCGCGCTTCCGGTGTCTGGGCGGTACTGATGCCCGCACCGCCCATCATCAGCAGTCCAAGTATTGCAGTCATTAGCCAATAGGTTCGCATTGCTTCCTCCTTTGAAGATACCGTTGCTCTCTAACGCTGGGCGTCAGGCGCGGCGGGCCGACGCTTGGCGCAGCGATTACACCGCACAGCCGCACACGCCGCCGGCTGCATGCCGTGTTAGACGGCGGACAGAACCGCCCTACGAAGCCGCTCGGGGAGTGCGATGGGCGCGAAATAGCTCGCCGGGTAGAGATAGTCCTCACCGGACTCGTCGACCACGCGGAGCTGATCATGCTTGGCGGCCTCGCGGTCGGACAGGACACGATAAATCTTGTGCCGCTCCAGTGACACCTCGTACCCGGTGTTCCGCAAGCACAAAACGAACTGTCGCTTAGCAGGCATGGCAGGTCACTCCAAGTACCGCTTGATCTTGAACTCCTTCTTCCCGATGCCGCTGGCCTCGTACCAATGCAACTCCGCCAACCGAATAGTACCATCGGACAGTCTCACATGGGCAATCCCCTTGCGCTTCCGCCACCGCCCGCGTCCGTACCGTTTTCGCAGCCTGCCAATCTCGCGAATCGCTTTCCCGACGGCGAACGTCTCGATGTCCGTAAAGTCGCCGACGATCGTGAAGTCCACTCAGCAATCGTCCCAGAGCTCCAGCGCGCCGTCAATCCGCCGTCTAACTCTTGATTAGACCGACCAGCTTAACATTCCGCTACGTCAGCCTAACATTCCATCCCCCGGATCGACTTCCTGTTCCTTACTAGAGGAACAGCCGTCCCGGCGAGAACGGCAGCGGGAGCAGCCGCACAAACAGCAGGTAGAAGAGTCCCCATGCCGCCCCGGTGAGGATGAGGGACAGCAGCCATCCCTCCTTCGCCTCGATCTTG
>JBOGSE010000991.1:0-3040 GCA_050694895.1 bacterium
AACGCACCGTTAACCGGCGCGCCGCTCGCGGCGCGTCCGTGTTGAACGGGTAGTTGGGCGAGCGGACGACTTGCGATCGCGAAGCAGCCCTCGCAGGGCCTTGTTGACGGCACGATCATTTGGGAACGCCTTGGCGACCTTCGGATCGAGGACGACCACATTCGAGGCTTCAATGACCCGCTGCGCGTACTTGCCACGAACCAGCGTCCCAAAGTCGGAGCGCCTGTACTCGGACCGCAGATCCTCAGTGGCTTTTCGGCTAGCCTTCTTCATAGATCTTCCTTTCACTTGGTGTCGCTGGCCGTGCGCTGATAATCCTGATTGTATCGTCACGGTCGATGTGGGCGATAGCCAGAAGGCGGCCGCCGGTCGACATACCGAAGGTGACGAACCGCTCTTCGTCGAACGAATGGTCAGGGTCTGCGCCAGTTGCCGACAGGACGTCGCGGAACACCGTTGCCGCTTCCTCGAACGAGACGCCATGTTTGGCAAGGTTCTCTGGCGCCTTGCCGGGATCCCATTCGAAGCGCAATCACGCCTCCCTCACTTGATCCGCCGCCCAACGCCCCCGCTCACCGGCCGGGGCGAGCAGCGCGAGCCCCGGTCCGGTGCAGCGTGTAGTTAGCCGGGCTCGCGTCACTCTACGGCCCCTCGACCACCAGCACTGCGGGCGGCCTGGAGCGGCTGCACGACAGCGCTAGGGATATCCACGCGTCGAGGTGTGGACGCAAAGCGACGTCATCCACCAGATCCCGAATGAATGCCAACTCTTCAGCCAGCGCACCTGCTTGCTGCCCGTTAAGCTCCGTCTTCCCGTAGATCTCAAGCGTCGGAAGCAGGTGAAGGCTATACGCACTGGCCAGATGCTGCGTCCGCGCGAACAATCTCTCCGGAACGTCCCAAGTGTGCCCGCCTACCGTGAGGCGTACAGGCTCGTCTCCCGCGTATCGGTCGGCCTCAAAGCGATCCGAAAAGCTCCCCCTCACGGCTTCCACGTTCTCCGGCTAACTATAATTGGACTGCACGGGCGTCATCTGCCACGGGATGCCGGCATCTTACGATAGATGCGAGCATCTCTACGTGGATGCCTCTCCGGTATCTGCAGGGAGATTCTCTCCGCGCGAGCTCGCGCATCCACCATTGGATGCCGGTTCGTCAACGATGCGGCGGTTCAGGCCGAGCGCCACGTCTCCCGCCCTAGAGTTTCGTTGGACACTTCACTGGGGGGCATGATGGTCCTCCAAGGAGGTGGGCATGGGCAAACACAAGCGAGCGAGGAAGGCCCTGGCGGCGGCGGGTGCGGGCACTGACGGCGGCCGGGAGCCTGGGCGCTTCTCGGCGCGCCGGAAGACGGAGACGCTCCTGCGGCTGCTGCGGGGCGAGCCGCTGGATAGCGTGGCGCGGGAGCTCGGGGTGACGGCGGCGACGCTGGCGCAGTGGCGGGAGCAATTTCTGGCGGGGGGCCAGGCAGCGCTGAAGAGCCGGCCGGCCGACGAGCGAGACGACGAGATCCAGCGGCTGCGGGCCAAGGTCGGCGAGATCACGATGCACAACGAGCTGCTCCTGGACCGGTGCCATCGGCTGGAGGGCGGCCTCCCTTTGGCGTTGCGGAGGCGGAGCGAATGAGCCAGACCCGCTCCCCCTCTACGCAGCAGGTCTATGGTCTGGCGCGGGTGTGTCGGGCGTGGGAGGTGGCGCGCTCGACGGTGTACGCGACGCAGGGCCGAGCGGCGGGCGCCGCCACGCCGCCGCAGCGGCGCGGGCCGAAGCCGCGATGGAGTGACGAGGCCCTGCTGATCGAGATCCGGGCGGTGCTGGCGGCGGCGACGTTTCTGGGGGAAGGCCATCGCAAGGTGTGGGCCCGGTTGCGGTGGCAGGGGGTGCGGACCTCGAAGGCGCGGCTGCTGCGCCTGATGCGGGCGGCGCACCTGCTGGCGCCCACGCGGGTGGGCCACGCGCATGGGCCGAAGGCGCACGACGGGACGATCACCACGGAGCGGCCCGATCAGATGTGGGGGATGGATGCGACGAGCTGTCTGACGCGGCGCGAGGGGACGGCCACCGTCTTCGTAGTCGTGGATCACTGCGCGGCCGAGTGCATCGGGCTGCACGCGGCCAAGCCGGGGACGCGCTTCGAGGCGGTGGAGCCGCTGCGGCAGGGCGTCCATGCGCTCTTCGGGGGCTACGAGACCGGGATCGCCCGGGGGTTGCTGGCCCGGCACGATCACGGCAGCCAGTACGTCAGCGACTACTTCCAAGACGAGCTGAAGTTCCTGGGGATCGCCTCCAGTCCGGCGTTCGTGCGGGAGCCGGAGGGCAACGGGGTGGCCGAGCGGTTCATCCGCACGCTCAAGGAGCAACTACTCTGGGTGCGCACGTTCGACACGGTCGAGGAGCTGCGGGTGGCCCTGCTCGAGTTCAAGGCCCGCTACAACCGCGGGTGGCTCTGCGAACGCCATGGGCATCAGACGCCGACGCAGGTGCGCGCGCGGTTCTTGGAGCGGGCGGCGTGAGGGCGGTCGGGCGGCCCGGCGGCCAGAGCGAGGGCCGTAGAGGCCCCAGGTTCGATCTTGAGGAGGGGGGGCGCTATCTCGGCATCCCCCAGAATCCCGGTCAACCGGCGCCCCAGCCGGTTACCATCAACCCGGTGTCCACGAAATCGGGGGCGGTACAACAGCCACCAAAGCACATCCGATTCCTCACGGCGCAAGAGCTGCTGCTGCTCGTGTGTTTGCGCCCACGTTGTGAGTGAGACGAGCCCACGCGCCAGCTCGTCCAAGGCTGTGGCCATCGGCTGAGTAAAGGTTGGCGGCGCACCGCCGGCTTGAAATGCTTCCTTCACTCTTTCGGCTGTCTCGGCGAGCTTGAGTTCAAGCGTATTAGCCTTCGGCAGCTCAACGACTCTTGGCTGTCGTAGAGCGGAAGAACGCGCAGTGAGCGACTCACGAGCGAGTCTGACCATGTCCCCTACGGGTGCTGAACGCTGTCCGCAGAAGGACCCGCAAGTGAGCGCAAGTGCCGCCGCGTCCCCCTGTAGGAC
>JBOGSE010000992.1:0-3484 GCA_050694895.1 bacterium
CTCGAGCCAGCGGGGTTCGGTCTGGTCACGCTGGGGTCCACCCTCGTCTTCTGGTTCTCGCCCGTCGTGGATGCCGGTACCGAGATTTCGAAGATTCGGGACGTGGCTCGCCGCCCTCGTGAGGTGAAAACGATTCTGGAACCCGTACTCGGCCTGCGCCTTGCGCTTTCGGCGGTGGCGATAGTCCTCTTCCTCCCCGTCGCGACGCTCGCGGCGAGGAGCGCTTCCGAGCGACACGTCCTCTGGCTCTTCGCGCTCGTGCTCCCCGCGCTCGCGGTGAACCTGCGCTGGATGGTGCTTGGAGTCGGGGCGTGGAAGGCGGTGGCCGTCGGGAACGCGACTTCCCAGTTCCTTTTCGCCGCGGGTGTCCTCCTCATGGTCACCTCCATGGACAAGGCCCCCATGGTTCCTATCCTTCAATCCGTGGGCGAGCTCGCTTACGGGCTCGTTGTGTGGATTGCTCTCGCTCGCCGTTTCGAATTTCTGCGGCCCCGTCTCGCCATCGCCGCCTGGGGCGGCATCTTGCGCTCTGCTCTGCCGCTCATGGTCTATGGATTTGCGCGCGCTGTAGTCTACTTCTTCGGCATTTTCCTCATTACGCTCGTTCTCGGATCACGAGAGGCAGGCCTGTACGGTGCGGCGCTCAGGCCAGTTCTCTTCCTTGCAGGAGCGCTCGGTCTCTTTTCGCTCTCCTTTCTGGCCTCGTACAGTGCTTCCGACGGCGATAGTGGCCGCGAGCTCTTCCACCGCTCGATTCGGGCGAGCCTGGCTATCACGGTTCCCATCGCGTTCGTTCTAAGCGCGACGGCTTGGACCATCGTCCCTCTGGTCTACGGGCAGCCCTTCACGCAGGCTGCTCCGGCGCTCGCCATCCTGGCATGGTGGATTCCTCTCCTTGCCCTGACCGGACCTTACACCAATGTTCTTGTCGCCGGTCACCGCCAGGGGCGCCTCCTGCGGGACAACCTCTACGCGGGAGTCTTCGCCATCGTCGGGAACTTGCTCGCGGTGCCTATTGCTGGCATCGTCGGGGCCGCCGCGGTCACTGTGATCTCCCAGCTCCTTGTACTCGCGCTTAACCACAGATCCTCTGTGAGCTTTGATCTCGCCTCTCCTATCCTTGCAGTCTTTGCCCGGCGCGTGCAGTCCCTCTGACGCCTGGGTACCAAGGAGGATGCTCTGCAGCGATGGCGATGGAGGACCGTCAAGACCTTGCCCGAGAAGTGGCGAGCGTCCCCTGGTATCACACCATCGAGTTGCCTGGAGGGTTCGTGACGCCAGGGCGCTGGGATACCCGTCACGCGCTCAAGCGCCTGCCCTTTCCGTCCTCGTTGGCCGGGAAGCGCTGTCTCGACGTGGGGACCTGGGATGGATTCTGGGCCTTCGAGATGGAGCGGCGGGGGGCGTCGGAGGTCGTGGCCATCGACCTCGACGATGCGTCCCAGTGGGACTGGCCGGCCCTTCATTCTCAGAGCATGACCCAACGGTGGCAGGCGCGAGTCGCCAAGTACCGTGCCTTTTGGGTCGCGCACCGGGCGCTGGGCTCACGAGTTCAGCGGCTCGAGCAGTCGGTCTACAACCTCTCTCCCGAGTCGGTCGGCCGTTTCGACTTCGTGTTCATGGGCAGTATCCTCATTCACCTGCGCGACCCAGCCGGTGCGCTGATGGCGGTGCGGCGGGTCGTGAAAGGCGAGTTGCTGGCTGCAGACCAAATCTCTCTAATCCTCACGTTGACCCGGCGGACGCCAGCCGCCGACCTGACAGCGGTGAATGACCCCCTCTGGTGGACGCCAAACCGGGCGGCCCTCGTGCGCCTCGTCCGGGCGGCCGGCTTCGAGATTACCGCAGCCGGGGGTCCTTACTTCTTGCGGCCGGGCCCCGGTGCTCGTCGACCCAGCCTGTGGCAGAGTCTTTCGTCCAGGACCCAGCTGATGAACCGCGTGGGAACACCCCATGCGTGGGTCACTGCCCGTCCCGCTGGCGAGCAGCCACTCTCCCGGGCCAGCAGTTCTGCCGACGCCGTGGGTCACCCAAGGACCTCGTAAGCACCATTACCTGAGGAGGGGCATTCGACAGTATGCACACAGGCGCCACGAGATATCGGCGGCCCTGACGATGTCCGGCGTCAGCAAGAACGACCCACGACCACACCGACCGCCCAGTGCACGACCCGTCCGTCCCCTGCTGGGAGTGGCCCTCATTCTTCTGGTGATCGTGGTGGGCCTTGAGGGGAGCCTTCGGCTATTCTCCCTGGTCAGGCCCGCGCGCTACTTCCACTACCTGACGGCGCCGTGGGTCGTCTATGATAACCCCCACTGGGAGGTGTGGCACCCTCCCAGCGCCCGCGCGGACTACGTGAAGGCGTGCCTGCGGGTCACCTATACCTCAAACGCCTGGGGGATGCGCGACAAACCCCGCACACTAGAGAAACAGACCTTCCGCGTGGCAGTGCTGGGAGACTCCATGACCGAAGGGCATGGTGTGAATGATGTGGAGGTCTTCACCCGCCTCCTGGAGGACGAGCACTTCCGCGGGGAGGTCCAGTTCTTGAACTTCGGCGTGCAGGGCTCCGGCACCATCCAGGCCTGGCAGCTGTACCGCCACCTGGCACGGCGCTTTCGCCCCGACCTCGTCCTCGTGATGTTCTTCCACGACAACGATCTCGTCGACATCTCCTGGTGGTACTGGGAGCGGTATGCCCCGGACAGGCGGCGGCCCTATCTTCGGCCGGCGGCGGGCGGCCACGTGCTCTTCTATCCTCCGGTGCCACTCGGCTCGGGTACCGGCGGCTCCCGGGAGCGCCTGTTGCGGCTGAAGAACCGCGTGGCGACCTTCTCCTACCTGGTGAGGTACCTGGACGAAGTCCGTTTGACGCTGAGCATGCGAAGGCTGACGCAGGGAGAGATGGACGAGACAAACGTTTACCGGGTATCCCCGACGCCCCTCTGGGAGCAGTCGTGGCAGGTGACGGCCGAAGCCGTCCGCCGCCTCCATCAGGAGGTAAAAGCAGACGGGGCCAGGCTCGTCGTCGTTCAGCTGCCAGGGTGGCAGGGGATGGACCCGCGGGCGGATGCCGCCGTCGCGTCGCGCCCGGGGTTCGACCCCCTTTATCCTGAGCGTCGACTGGCGCGCATCGTGGCTTCTCTAGACGGCGCGCGCTTCTTCTCCCTCTCCCAGCCCTTCGCGAGTTTCCGCGACGCGAACGGGCTTCGGCCCCCCTACTTCTCTTACCGGTGCGATGGACACTGGAGCCCACTTGGGCACCGGGTGGCGGCGGCAGTGCTGGCCGACTTTCTGCTGCGCTCAGGCCTCCTTCCCACACTGAGCGGAGGGAGATGAATGTCTCAACAGCTTCAGGGTGCGGCGTGGGTCAGAGCAAAGACGACCGCCTCCTTCCCTTCGTGCAGGACAGGATATCCCGCCGCCCGCAGGGATTGCGTGATGCGAGCAGCGGTTTTCGGAGGCATCAACGTTTGATGAACGA
>JBOGSE010000993.1:0-3195 GCA_050694895.1 bacterium
GCTGCCCGGCCAGCAGCGCGAGGTCCGCGACCGTGCGCGCGAACAGGCCGACGTGGTCGAGCGTGCCCGAGAGCCTGAGCATCCCGTGGCGCGGAATCAGCCCGTGCGTCGGCTTGAAGCCGAGCACGCCGCAAAACGCTGCCGGGCGAATGACGGAGCCGTTCGTCTGGCTGCCGAGCGCGAGCGGCACCATTTCGGCGGCGACCGCTGCCGCCGAGCCGCTGGAGGACCCACCCGGCGTGTGCTCGGGATTGTGCGGGTTGCGTGTCTTGCCCGGCGCCTGGGTGGCGAACTCTGTCGTGACCGTCTTGCCCATGATCACCGCCCCGGCCGCGCGCAGCATCGCGACCACGGTGGCATCGCGGGAGGGCGTGCGACCGGCGTAGAGGACGGAACCGTTCTCGGTCGGCATGTCGGCGGTGTCGAAGATGTCCTTGACGGCCACCGGGACGCCGTGGAGCGGCCCGGTTGACCGCCCCTGGAGGCGCCAGTCGTCGGCTGCGCGCGCCTGCGCCAGCGCGTGATCCGGATCAAGGAACGCCCACGCCTGGACCTGCCCATCCGTCTCGCGCACCCGCACGAGGCACGCCTCGATCAGTTGCTCCGAGCGGATGAGGCCGTCGCGGATCAAGCGCACCGCGTCCGACGCTGAGAGTGAGTGAAGATTGGTCAGATCCATCGTGCGGATGTCGGTGTGGGGCCTGCAGAAGTAGGTGGGAGCGGGCCCTCAGTTGCCGTACAAAAACTCCGGCAGCCAGAGCGTCATGCCCGGCCAGATGTACATGAACACGAGGGCCAGGATGACGATCAGCATGTACGGCATCATCCCCGCGAAGATCTGGTTGAGCGTGACGTGCTTCGGCGACACGCCCTTCAAGTAGAACGCCGACATCGCCACCGGCGGCGAGAGGAACGCCGCCTGGAGGTTGACCGCCACCATGATGCCGAACAGGATCGGGTCCACGTTAAAGTGGCTCAGCAGCGGGATGAAGATCGGGACAAAGATCACGATGATCTCGGTCCACTCGAGCGGCCAGCCGAGGAAGAAGATGATCGCCTGCGCCACGATCAAGAATCCCACCGGCGACAGGTTCATTCTCAGCACCCAGCGCTCGATCAGGCCCTGGCCGCCGTGCAGCGCGAACACGGCCGAGAACAGCGCCGAGCCGACGAAGAGCCAGCAGACCATCGCGGTTGTCTTCGCCGTGAGGAAGGTTGATTGCTTCAGGTTCTCGCGGAGCTCCCGCGAGGTTCGGAGGTTCCAGAGCCCCGGCACGACGGTGCCCAGGAACGTTCCCGCGATAGAGGCCGACACGACCATGGTCACCACACTCCCTTGCTTCGAGCTGAGCACGGCGCCGACGATGGCCCCAACGAGGCTCCACCACCAGACCTGACGCGGGTACCGCGCCATCACGGCCAGGTACAGCGCGCCCAGCGCGCCGATCGCCGCCGACTCCGTGGCGGTCGTGATGCCGAACAGGATCACCGTAAGCACCACGACCGTGAGCACCCCGAGCGGCACCACCGACGCGATCAGCGCTTTCAAGATCTCGAGCTGCTCCCCGTCCATGCGCCAGAAGTAGATGGTGAGCAGGAGCGCCGAGAACGCGGCCAGCCCCCAGAACCATGGGTAGAAGTGCTCGGGGATCTCCCCTGCCGTGGATCGGGCCGCTGGGTCCGCGAGCGAGGTCATCTCCTCGGGCGCCCCCTCCGCCTTCGGCGCGGACGCCGCGGGCTCCGTGACGGACTCCGCCGCCCCCAGCTCCTGCGCTTTGTCTTCGGCGGGGGCCGGCCCCGAGGTCGGCGCCATCGCGACGGCCGCCCCGCGCGGCGTCGGGGCGGCCGCGATCGTTGCCAGTTCCGGTGCGTTGTAGATGGTGACGTACCACCAGGCCGCGCCAAAGGTGCCGACCGTCAGCGTGACCGGGACCATCACCGCCAGCACGTTCTTCCAGATCAGGCCGGAGCCTACCAGCCGTCCGTCGGGCGTCTTTGCGCCCCGCACGAGGCTCGGTCGGAACACCGCGGCGATGAGGCCGCCGATCACCCGACGAGACTGGCCGCGCTCGAGTCGCCGGAGCCACTCCGGCACGGCGACGCGGTACTGGTCGGGCGGCAACTTGGGCGCGATCTTCGGGTTGAGGATCGCCCAGCCGACAATGTAGGCGAGATAGAGAAAGGTAAGGAAGAAGCCGGGCAGCATCGCCGCCGCGTAAAGCTTCACGATGGACTGCCCGGCCACCGCCGCGTAGACGATCAGCATCACCGACGGCGGGATCAGGATGCCGAGCGTCCCGCCCGCCGTGATCGCGCCGGAGGCAAGCTTCACGTCGTAGCCCGCTTTCAGCATCGGGCGCATCGCGATGACGCCCATGAGGATCACGACCGCGCCGACGATGCCGGAGGCGATCCCCCAGAACGCGGACACCAGGAGGGTTGTCACCGCGAGCGACGCAGGGACCCGGCGGAACGCGAGCTGGACGCTGAAGAACATCCTGTCAATCAGCGCCGCGCGCTCGAAAATGTAGCCCATGAACACGAACAGCGGAATGGACAGCAGGACGTCGTTGGTCATGATCCCGTACGTCCGCTGCACGATCAGGTCGAAGATTTGGTTCTGCCACCAGTGATGGGACGGGTTCCAGAACGCGATGTAGCCGAAGACCATCCCCAACCCCATCAGCGTGAACGCGGTCGGGAAGCCCATCATGATCGCGACCACGATGAGCCCGAGCATCACCAGGCCGAGTAACGGATCGCTCACGGCTCCTTCCGCTCGCTCTCGTCCACCGCGGCGCGGTGGCGGGCGGCCTCCCCGATCGCGTGGGCCGACTCCATCGCAGCGCGACGCGACTCTTCGTCCACGTACTCGCTCTTCGCGAGCTGCGTGTCAACCACGTCAATCTCTTCGACGTCCTCGAGCCGCGCGGGCCAGGCGCCCGTGCGCAGGCACTCGACGCAGCGCACGATCTCTGCCAGCCCCTGGAGCATCACCAGCGCGCCCGCGATCGGGATCACCGACTTGAAGTGGTAGATGGGTGGACCCTCGGCGGTCACGGTCGAGTGCTCCCCGATGCGCCAGGAGAGAGCGGCGTAATCGTACCCGGCGTAGATGAGCCCCAGGATGCCCGGAATGAAGAACAGGAGGTACAGGGCCAGGTCGAGGGCCGCCTGGGCGCGCGGGCGCAGGTA
>JBOGSE010000994.1:0-3504 GCA_050694895.1 bacterium
GTCTCACAGCGAGACTTCGTGGATCCGGCTGGCCAGGCGGCCACCCGAGATGGTCACGACCCGATAGTGTGGGGGAAGAAGGCAGTACAAGGGCTGCGCTGCCGGCGCAAACTGGAAGTTCGTCGACCGCAGCCCCAGCACGGGAACGCCCCGGACCTCGGCGTCCACGGTCGCGTGGGCGTGACCAAAGAGCACACCGAGCACCTGGCCCGCGGTGACCACATCCCAAAACTCCGCGATCCGGTCTGGGACCGCGGCATCGAGCCAGGGAATTCCCACAGGAATGGGATGGTAATGGAGCATCAGCACCGCCGGCATGCGCATCGTGAGGCGCTCGCGAAGAAAGCTCAGCGTATCGGGCAGCACCTGGCCGGCGCGCTGGCCGGTGCCGAAATCCAGGCAGAGAAACTGCACGCCCTTGTGGACAAACGCCATGTTGGCAGCCAGCCCCGGCGGTGTGGTGGAAAACAGGCTGTCGAAGAACACGTGGCGGATATCGTGATTCCCCGGAACGAAGTATGCCGGCAAACCTCGCAGCTGGTTCCAGGACATCGTCAGCGGCCCCGGAGGGACCGGTCGCCCGCGTAGATCCAGGAAGCGTCGCGCGAACGCGTACTCCTCTGCCGTCCCGAAGTTGACCAGATCCCCGGTGCAGATCAGAAAATCTGCTCCGTGCGCGCCTGACTGCGCGAGATCGTCCATGACGCGGCTCAGCGCGTACGCCGTGGCGTACCCGTGATTGTACTCGTGCTCGGTCGAGCCCAGATGGTGGTCGGTGATCTGCACGAATGAGAACTCCACGGGCGGCGCCTCAGGCCCGAACCGCATAGCGGTCCACCACCGCCTCATCGACGTCGATCCCGAGGCCCGGTCCGTCGGGTACGGCGGCGTAGCCGTCGACCACCCGAATGGGGTTGCGCACGAGCCGCTGACGGAGGGGCGACTCCTCGACGCAGAACTCCAGCAGCGGGGCGTCGGGGATCGACGCCAGCATGTGCAGCGACGCCGCGACGTTGATGTCTGTCGTGAACGAGTGGTTGATGACCGACCGCCCGCGATCGTAGGCGGCGTACGCAATCTTCTTTGCCTCGGTCAGGCCACCGACACGCGTGGGATCGATCTGGACGACGTCCACCAGGCCCCGATCCATCAGATCGAGGTAGGAATGCCGGTCGCTCTCGGCTTCGCCGGCCGCAATTCGCAGCCGGCTCGCCTGCGAGAGGCGAGCGTACCCCTCGAGGTTGTCCGGATTGAGCGGCTCTTCGAGCCAATAGGGACGATACGGCTCGAACCGATGCGCCATCTGGATCGCGGTCTTCGTATCCCAGCATTGCCCGGCGTCGATCAACACATCGACTTTGGGCCCGACCGCATCGCGGATGGCGCGCACCAGAGCCTCATCGTAATCCGCGTCGCGCCCCATCGGGTCCCAGCCGAACTTTACGGCGGTGAACCCCTGATCCACGCACCAGCGCGCCCGGCTCGCGGTCGCCTCGAGGCTGTCACCGAACAGCGTGCTGGCATACGCGCGCACCCTCGTGCGGAAGGCACCGCCGAGGAGCCGGGAGGCGGGCATCCGCAGCGCTTTGCCCATGATGTCCCACAACGCCAGGTCGATGCCGCTCATGGCGTGGACGAAGAGCGCGCGCCGGCCGGGATATCTGGAGGCCTGGTACATCTTGTGCCAGATCTTTTCGTAGGCAAACGGGTCTTCACCCAGCACGACCTCGCGGAGTCCCGATGTGATGCTGTTCGAGAGGGGCGCCTCGATCGCGCCTTTCGCGGCCAGCGGTGAGGAATCCACCTCTCCGATGCCGGTGATGCCGGCATCCGTCATCACCTTCACCAGCAACCCATCCTGAGTGCCGTCTGCGCGCGCGCTGATGGCAGGGAGGCTGAGATGCACGGCCTTCACATCGGTGATCTTCACGAATCCCTCCTGCTGTGACGGGCGCGTTTCACCCCGGATGAAAGCGATTCCTGCCGCCAGGCATCGCTAAAATCCAAACGGCAACTCAAACGTGGGGCGCGTCGCCTGCCGCGGCCGCCGTGCCGGCGCCGGACGGCTGCGGAACCACCGGACCAGGTCGATCATCTGGGTGATGGCGTGTTCGAAGACCAGCCGGCCCTTTTCGGGTGTGGCCTTTTGAGGCTCTCCAAAGGCGCCGGCTTCGGTGTAGGTCGATGTCCATTCGACGAGCGTGACAGGGCCTCCGCCCGCGGTCAGGTCTGTGTAGTGCCAGCGGGAAGCGCCGGGCAGCCGGATATAGTCCGCCAGCGCGCCTTTGATGCGATCTGTGCGCACACCGGCACCGTCGACATGCATGTACATCGAGGTTTCGAGCTCGCACGCGTGCGCACAGCCGCCGGGGATGACCGACGTCCGCACTTCACGGTTCCAGTACTCGGCCACCAGCTGCCACCAGCTGAGCGTGAGGCAGAGCGCGTCGGTCTGCAGCGTCGTCTGTCTTCCCGCCTGCTCCACCAGCGGATGATTGGAGCCATGACCGTTGAGGATGATGATCCGCTTGAATCCGTGATAGGCCACGGACCGGCCGATATCGATGAGAAACCGCACAAACGTGGCCGGCTCGATGTTGATGGTGCCGGGGAAGTCCATCACGTGATGGGTGTAGCCATAGGCCACTGGTGGCAGGATCAGCATGTCCTCAGGGGAGCGCCTGGCCGCTTCGTAGGCGACCGAGGTCGCCAGCCTGGCGTCGGTGTCCAGCGGTAGATGATGGCCGTGCTGCTCGGTCGAGCCTACGGGTAGCACGATCGCTTTGCCCATTGCGACCGCCTCGTTGATCTCGGGCCACGTGAGGAGTTCATATCGATACTGGCGTGCCACGGACGTACGAGCGTCTTCAGCCATGGGATCCTCCCGATGATGACATTCGTTCCCTGCGATGCCGTATGTTATGAGGTTTCCTGACCGATAACCGCGACGACGTCACCCTGTGCGGTCTGAGCGCGAAAGCGGCGGACGAGCAAATACCCGTCCATGTTGGCGGGAATCTCGACGCCGCCGCTGTCGATGCGCTCGAAGTCGTGGATTAACGACACCGGCTGGCCTTTCTTCACCATGGCGCCCAGCGGCACCAGGGGCTCGCTGATCCCGCTCACCGGGGCGGTGATCCAGGTCTCCAGGTCGGTGGAAGCCACCAGCCGCTGCCGGTCGTACTCGCGCGGGAGCAGCGGCTCCGGACGGCCGGCGAGGAGACCGTGATGGCGCATCACATTGAGCACGCCGTGATGAGCCCAGCGCACGCCCTGGAGATCGGTGGACGCGCCATAGCCGAATTCGCCGCCGATCGTGATCTTGCCCAGCGACTCCGCGTGCTCGGTGAGCAGGCCGGTCCCCATGCCCTTCGCGTAGATCCAGATCCACGGCATGCCGAACAGGAACGCCGTCTCCTTTGTCGCGGCGAGCTGCGCCGCATTCTCCACGAGATGGAACGACGCACATCGTGCGATCTCGTACGTGTCACCGGCGGCGTGGAT
>JBOGSE010000995.1:0-2516 GCA_050694895.1 bacterium
CCTCAATCAAGCGCATGAGACGGCAAGGGTTGACGCCGAGGCCGGCAATGCCCGGTATTCCGGCCGTTTCGAGTAGTGGGGCCAGGAGGACCCTGGTCGTTTCAAGTGAACGAGTCCTGGCCACCGATTTGTGGCTGTCGCCCTATCCCTTCGGGCTGCGCCGAAGTCGGTCCAACGCGATGGCGGCGTCGATCCACTGGTCCACGAGGTCGCGAAGCTTGGCGTAGTTGCGGAGCTGGGCCTGCACGGCGGCGAGGTGTTCGGGGCGGATGTTCTCGGTGGTGCTGCGGCCCCAGCGGCTGTAGCTCAGCTGGTGGTAGGGCCCGTGCTTGTGCGGCGGTTCGGCCTTGCAGCGACAGCCTGGGGCCCGGCAGGTGTTGTACTGCTCGCTCAGGGTGCCCGGCCGCAGGTCGCCCAGCTTCACCAGCTCGGCCTTGACCACTTCGATCCGCCGTGACAGCTCGGCCTCGATCGCCATCTCAGGTCCCTTTGTGCTCGTGGAATGCTTGCACATCGCTATTCCATAGCATATACAAGCTATGGACTAGGGGCCGCGATGGGAGGACATCATGAGCAAGGCCAAACGGGAACTGCGCCGCAGGCTCGAACGCGAAGGGCGCGCCATCAGGCGCCGGCTGGCCGAGGCGGTGGTGCCCAACCCTTCGGGCCCGGTGCTGGGACGGGCCCGGATCGCCTATGAGCTCTCCGAGCGTTCCCGCGGCGTGGCCCATGGCGGCATGGGCATGATCGCCGCCTTGGTGAAAGAGGTGGGCCTGGCCGCCGAGATCGACCATTCGGTCCGGTTGTTGCGCCAGCACCGGCCTTACCACGAGTCCGATCACGTGCTCAACATCGCCTACAACGCGCTGTGCGGCGGGACCCGGCTGGACGACATCGAGGCCCGCCGGGGCGACCGGGTGTTCCTCGACGGCCTGGGGGCGGCCGCCCTGCCGGATCCGACCACGGCGGGGGACTTCTGCCGCCGTTTCGACGAGGCGTCGATCATGGAGCTTCAGGAGGCGTTCAACCGGTGCCGGCTGGGTGTGTGGGCCCGCCAGCCCGACTCGTTCTTCGAGGAGACGGCCCGTATCGACGCCGATGCCACCATCGTGGGCACCGACGGCGAGTGCAAGGGGGGCATGGACATCGCCTACAACGGCACCTGGGGGTACTCGGCGCTGATGGTGTCGTTGGCCAACACCGCCGAACCGCTGTATCTGTCCCTGCGGGGCGCCAACCGGCCTTCCCACGAGGGGGTGATCCCCCTCTATGACCGGGCCATCGCCTGGTGCCGCCAGGCCGGCTTCACCGACATCCTGCTGCGGGGCGACACCGACTTCTCCTTGACCTCGGAGTTCGACCGCTTCGACGCCGATGGCGTGCGCTTCGTGTTCGGCTACGACGCCCGGGCCAACCTCGTCGAGCGGGCCGCCGACGCCCCCGACGACCTCCACCACGACCTGGTCGCCAGAGCCGAACGCCAGATCGCCACCCGCCCCCGCACCCGACCCCGCAACGTCAAGAACGACATCGTGCGCTCCCGCGGCTACAAAGTGCTGCGCCAGAAGAACGAAGAAGTCGTCGAGTTCTCCTACCGGCCCGGCAAATGCCGCAAGGACTACCGGGTGGTCGCCCTGCGCAAGAACGTCTCCGTCGAACGGGGCGAGGCCGTCCTCTTCGAGGAATTCCGCTACTTCTTCTACATAACCAACGACTGGGACCTCGGCGCTGACGAGGTCGTCGGCGAGGCCCGCCAGCGCTGCAACCAGGAGAACCTCATCGGCCAGCTCAAAGGCATCCGGGCCCTGCACGCCCCCGTCAACACCCTCAATGCCAACTGGGCCTACATGACCATGGCCGCCCTCGCCTGGACCCTCAAAGCCTGGTGCGCCCTCCTCCTCCCCGTCTCCCCCCGCTGGGCAACCCTCCACGGCGAGCAACGCCGCCGGCTGCTCACCATGGAGTTCCGAACCTTTCGCCAGGCCTTCATCGACATCCCCTGCCAGATCATCAACACCGCCCGAACCATCCGCTGGCGCGTCCAAGCCTGGAACCCATGGCTCGGCCCCTTCTTCCGTCTCCTCGACGCCCTCTGAAACCCGCCCCAGCCCGGCCCTCAAAAGCCTGAGCCGACACCGGCGCTGCGCCAGCCATCCCCCGAACCGGGGCTCACCGACTCAACCGAACCTCATGAGCGCCATCGGGACGTCAAACCCACTCCCAGCATGAGCAACAAACCGGGCGCGGCAGTGGCAGATCAGCTCCGACTGCTCGCCAGACACCCCTCAACCCCCGAACGCTTGTTTTAGGGTTAGCTTAACTAACGCGCCGGCGGCTGATCCGGTGGCGGCAGTGGCCTCAGGAGGTGAGGCCGGACTGCGGGCACCCGGACGGCGGGGGCGCGGGGGTGTCCCGCGGGACGTCGGCCGGGTGCATCGCGGGGACGTCGAACGCCACCGCGTAGTACTCGGCGACCTCCGTCCCCCGGTTGGTCACCAGCTGGGGCTGGTCGGTGG
>JBOGSE010000996.1:0-2714 GCA_050694895.1 bacterium
AGCTTGGACTATAAACTAGCCGACGTCACCGACGAAAAGGGGAAAGGAAGGTGACGCTTCCACCCGTTATTATCGGAGGTGAACCGGGGGGATCAGACCCGTTTCAGGATCTCGTCGAAGTCGCGCGAGAGGGCCGGCACGTGCAATTGGCGCCACAGGCGCGCGACAGGATTGTCAAGGCTTATCAGCAGGTACAGCGGTGGGCAGCCGAAGGCCGCGCAATCTATGGCATGACAACCGCTGTCGGCGATAACATCCGCAGCTTGATTCCTCCCAGTGAAGCGTATGCGTCTGACCAACCCAGGGGATCAACCGCGGGTTGCGGACCAGCGGGCGGGAGTTCGCTGGGCGACCTCGGACAGTTTCCGTCGATTCATGCCGGGCAAGACGTCCGTGAGATAGTCCTTCACCGGCGCGCCCAATCGGCGGCAGGATTCGACCACCGAAACAATGGCCGCCACTTTGGGTCCGGCCTGCGCGCTGCCTACATGCAGCCAGTTCTTGCGGCCCAACGCCACCGGACGCATGGAGTTCTCCGCCAGGTTGTTGGACAGCTCCACTTCGGCGTAGTCGAAACACCGCCGCAGCTTGGCCCACATATTTAAGGTGTAGGCCGCCGCTTGGCCCAGCGCGCTCTTCGGCAACGCCGACTTCGACAACGCCACGCACTGCTCGTGAATCTCTTCCACAAACGATTCGGCATGTTCGCGGCGCACGGCCAGGCGCTCTTCGACGCTCAACTGCTGTTGCCGCGCATGACGATCCACCAGGAACAACGCGTCCATACGCGTGACCATGTTGATGGCCTCCGCATCTTGCGGATTCAGTTTCACCGCGTCGACAAACTTGCGCCGCGCGTGCGCCCAGCAGCCCACGTGCACCAGCTTCGGTCCGCCGATGTTGTCGTAGGCCTGATACCCGTCGGTTTGCAAAATCCCTTCCCATTGCCCCAGAAACTTTTGCGGACCATCGCGCCCGCGGCCCAACTGAAAGTCGAACACCGTTTCGCCGCCCGGCTTGCCGTATTGCCACAAGTACGCCTGATGATCCGCGCCACGTTTGTCATGCATCTGCACCGGCACCGTGGTCTCATCGGCTTGTAAATAAGACGCTCCCAGCAGGTCCTGGCGCATCGCTTGTACCAGCGGCTCGAGCAACTCGCCCACGCGCAGCACCCAACCGTCCAGCGTCGCGCGCCCGATGTCGAGGCCCGCTTCGCGTTCCAGCATCACCGCTTGCCGGTACAGCGGCAGGTGATCACAATACTTCGCAACGATCGTTTGGATCACCACGCGATCGCTGGCCAAGCCCTTTTCCACGATGCGCGGCTCGAGCGGCGGCATCGCCACCGTGCCTTGATCGCAGCACGGACAGGCGCGCTTTTCGCGCTTGGTCACGCGCACAAAGTAGCGCGCCGGCTCCACATCCAACTGCTCGCTTTGGTCGTAGCCGATGAGCGTGGTTTCCGCGCCGCAAGAACCGCAGGCCTGCTCCGCACAACGGATCACTTCTTCCACGCGTGGCAGGTTTTCTCGCAAACGCTGCCGTCCGGGATGCGGCTTGCGCTCGCGCGGGGGAATGCTCGGGATGGGCTCGCGCCGCGCTTCGGCTTCCACTTCCTGGCGCGTGACGCCCGGCTCTTCCTCCAGCAGCTTCAGTTGCAGATCGCTCAACGTTTCGCTGCGCGGCCCGTACTTCCGGATGCGCTCTTGCCGCAACTCTTCGGTGAGCGACTGGATTTTCAGATGCGCCCATTCGAGCTCCCGTTCGAGCGTTGCCACACGGTGTTGTAATGCGGGAGCAGCCACGGGAAGTTCGATTATAGGCGAAAACGCCTGCAAATGCCAGTGTTTTCCGCACGCGGAGGCCAAGAAATGTTTTATGCCGCCGGCGCGCGCCGTAGCCAGTTCTTGCGCGGCCGCGCCTGGCTCAGGTCCAGTCCGTTGACCAGCATCGCCAACTCTTCGGCCCGCATCACGACACTGCGCACGTTCTCCGCCGCTGGCCAACGGAAGCGTCCCTTCTCCAGTCGCTTGGCGAACACCCACAATCCGCTGCCATCCCACACCAGCGCCTTCAAACGTGTCTTGGTGCGATTGGTGAACAGGAACAAGTGTCCGCTCAACGGGTCCTGGCCCAGTCGGTCGCGCACCAGCCCGTACAAGCCTTCGAAGCCTTTGCGCATGTCGACGGCTTCCACAGCGATGAAGATTTTCGTCGCCAGCCCCAGCCCGAACATCACGCGTTTTCCGCCGTGCGGATCAGGCGCGCCAGTTCGGCTTCGGCGAACCTCCACCCGCTGTCGATCCGCCGCCCATTGGCCAGGTGAAGCGTGAAGCCGGGCGTGGGTTCGCTTGCGGCCACTTCGACTTCCACCAACCGCGGTGCGCGCGGTTGGACACGCCGCCAATAATCGAGCGTGGTGACCGGAATGTGGTGGCGCCGGCAAAACTCCCACCGCGTCAGCCCGCTCCTTTCAAACTCCTCGATTGTCCGCCGGATGTCATCGGCACTTCGCTGCTGCTTGCCCATGCCGCCATCTTCGGCCAACTCACACTTTTCTTCAAGATGGGTTCGTTAGACGCTTACGCTCGATCAGATTCAGCCAGGATGCGTTTGTGGGAGTCCAATAGACACGGACTCGCGTCGGTTTCGGCTCCCAGAGTCTGAGAGCCTTCTTGTGGGCACTGAGGTTGTCCCAGATAAGATGGATG
>JBOGSE010000997.1:0-2775 GCA_050694895.1 bacterium
GCCTCGGCGCCGAGGGTGAGGACTGCGACAGGGATGGCACCGACAAGCATGATGTGCGGCTCGAACAAGGCGAACCCGCGGGCGATAAAATCGCCCAACCCGCCGCCGCCGATGAACGCGGCCAGCGTTGCGCTGGCGAACACGTCCACGGCTGAGGTGCGCAGCCCGGCGAGCACCACCGGAGCAGCCAGGGGCGTCTCCACGCGCCACAGCACCTGCCGGGCATCCATGCCCATGCCGCGCGCGGCCTCCAGCACCCCGGGATCCACGCCGCGAAACCCCGCCTCGGTGTTGATGAGGATCGGCGGGCACGCCAGAACGGTTAACGCAACCAGCGCTGGCCAAAATCCCAAACCGAGGTATGGCACCGCGAGAAATAGGATCGCCAGGCTCGGGACGACCCGCAGCCCGCTGAACAGGCTGAGCATCTCGGGCGCGAGGACCCTGCGCCGGGCGATGTAGACGCCGAGGGGGATGCACAGCGCTGCGCCGATCGCGAGCGAGGAGAGCGACAAACGGAGGTGGACAGCCACGGCCTGCCAAAAGGCCGCGGAATTGGTGACCGCATACTGGTAGGCCGCTTCAAACATCACGAGGGATCAGGCGCGCAGGCCGCGTGGAGTGAGAACACGCTCGAGCGCGCCCAGCACCCAATCGATGCTCACCGCGCCGACGGCAACCGGAATGGCGCCGACAAGCAACTGGGGGACATCGTTCATGGCGATCCCGGCCTGGATGAAGTCGCCCATCCCTCCGCCGCCGATGAACGTGGCCAGGGTCGCGCTGGCCACCACCTGCACCGCGGAGGTGCGCAGGCCGGCGAACACCACGGGAGTCACAAGGGGCAGTTCAATCTTGCGCAGCAACTCCCAGGTGCCCATGCCCATCCCGCGGGCGGCCTCCACGGCGGCAGGGTCCACCTCGGTCACGCCCACGTAGGTGTTGATCAGAATCGGCGGGATGGCAATGAGCGTCAGGGCGACCACGGCGGGCCTGAAGCCGATGCCGAGGATCGGGAGGAGCATCGAGAGGATGGCCAGCGAGGGAATAGTCCGCCCCAGGGCGGCCGCGTTCAGGGCAATAAATGCCGCGCGCCTGTACCGGGTGAGGAGAGCACCGATCGAGATGCCCAGGGCAGCGCCAACGCCGACGGCGAGCAGGCTGAGCTCGGCGTGTACGCCGGCATTGCGCCAGAAAGTCTCCTGGTGGCGGAGCGCATACTCCCAGGCCTGCACCAGAACGGTCACGATCCCTCAGACAGGAAACGAGGGGGCCATCCCCGCAGGACGCCCCCTCACCTTCTGCGCCTACTTGACCAGGCGGTGCTTCTTGAGGAAGTCGCGGGCCACGTCGCGGGGCTCTTCCTTCTGCCCGTCAACGCGCCAGTTGAGTTCTGATTGGTCCTCATCGGTCAGTAGATCGGTGACCGAATTGAGAATCGCGACGATTCCCGGATAGTTCCGCGCGATCTCGCGCCGGATGATGGGCGCCACACGGTACGGGGGCCAAAAGTTCTTGTCGTCCTGCAGCCGGGCGAGCTTCATCGCGCTGATCTGCCCATCGGTCCCGAAGCCATTGACGACATCCACCTGCTTCTCTCTCAACGCCTGGTATTTCAGCGCGATGACCATTGGTTTGTATTCCTTGAATTCGATGCCGTAGTGGCGCTTGAGCCCGGGCAACCCGTCGTCGCGGTCACGCCACTCGGGCCCGGCACCCAGCACCAGTTGCTTGGAAACCTTGGCCAGGTCGGAGAGCGTCTTCAGGCGGTACCTCTGCGCGGTCTCGGGGAGTAGGGCGAGAATGTACCCGTTGTTCATCTTGGACGGCTTAAGCAGCGTGAGATCGAGCTTGCTCTCGTAGAATTCCTTCACCTGTTTGTAGACCGCGTCGGGATCGGCAGAAAGCGTCCCCTTCACTACCGCGGCCAGCGCGGTGCCGGTGTACTCGGGATACATGTCGATCTTGCCGCTGGCCACGGCCTGGTGCGCGATCAGCGTCCCCCCAAGGTTGATGAACCGCTCCACCTGATAGCCCTTCGCCTCGAGGGCCTGCGCGTACATCTCGGCCAGGACGAACTGCTCAGTGAAGTTTTTGGAGCCGATCTTGATGGTGAACCTGCCCTGACCCGCCGCCCACTCGCCCCCCGACGTGACGAGCAGCAGCGAAGCGACGAGCACGATCACGACGGCGAACCGGTTCCATTTCATGGTCATCCCTCCCACGACGTGGTTCTCTTCCGTTATGCCTATGCTCCGACGACCAGCCGGCGCTGGAGCCGTCGAAATCCCCAATCGGCCAGCACGGCCATCGCAGACGCAATGATAGCACCGGAGGCGATCTTCGGGCCATTGGTCGTGGCGATCCCCGAGAAGATCAACGAACCCAGCCCGCCGGCGTTAATGTAGGCGGCCACGGTGCCGATGCCGATCGTGGTCACGGTGACCACCCGGACCCCCGCCAGGATAACCGGCAGTGCCAGGGGTAATTCGATCCGGAACAGCACCTGCCTGGGGGTCAGTCCCATGCCGATGGCCGCCTCGACGACGTCACGGGGGACGCCGTGGATGCCGGCGACGATATTACGGATCAGCGCCAGCAGCGCGTACCCGACCAGGCCGATCACCGCCGGCACCCGCCCGAGGCCCACGATCGGGATGAGGATCGCAAACAGCGCCAGGCTCGGGATCGTGTAGAAGGCCCCCGTGACGGCCACGGCGACGCGATGGACGCTCGCGTTGCGCGCGGCAAGGATTCCGACGGCAAGGGCGATGA
>JBOGSE010000998.1:0-1455 GCA_050694895.1 bacterium
CCTCACGCGCAGCGCGGCCACACGATCCTGCGCGAGGTCCTCCTGGCCGCGGACCACAACGCCTATCACCTGGGCCAGCTGATCGTGCTGCGGCGCCTTCTGGGGGATTGGCGAGAGTAGCCTGACCCATGCCGGATCCGCCTGCCCGGACCGTCACCTTCCTCTTCACCGATATCGAAGGGTCCACGGACCTCATTGAGCGGCTGGGCGATACCGGCTATGCTCAGATGCTCGCGGAACACCAGCGGCTGCTGCGCGCCGCGTTCGGGGCGCAGGGCGGCCGTGAGATCCAAGTGCATGGGGAAGGGTTTCTGGTCGCTTTTCAGAGCGCGCGGAGCGCCGTCCGGAGCGCGGTGGCCGCCCAACGAGCATTGAGCGGCTATCCCTGGCCCGAAGGCGCCTCGCCACGCGTGCGCATAGCGCTGCATACAGGTGAAGCCCTCAGCGCGGCCGAGGGGTACGTCGGCCTTGATGTTCACCGGGCGGCACGGATCTGCTCGGTCGCATGGGGCGGGCAGATCCTGCTCTCCAAGACCACCCGTATCGTGATCGGGGACTTGCCAGATGGTGTGAGCCTGCGCGACCTTGGCGAGCAGCGGCTCAAAGACCTGGCGCATCCCCAGCATCTCTTTCAGGTGCTCGTGGACGACTTGCCCGCCGATTTCCCTCCCCTCCGATCACTGGACACCCACCGCAACAATCTCCCAATTCAGTTGACAAGCTTCATCGGGCGGGGCCGCGAGATGGCGGATGTCAAACGAATGCTCGCCACGAGCCGCCTCGTGACGCTCACCGGCACGGGAGGGGCCGGCAAGACGCGGCTCGCTCTCCAGGTGGCTGCCGATCTCCTGGAGCAGTTCCCTGACGGTGTCTGGCTGGTGGAACTGGCTTCCCTTGCCGACCCCGCGCTCATCCCCCAGAGAGTGGCGGCCGCGCTTGGCGCGCGCGAAGAACCCATCCGTCCGTTGCTGATCACGCTGCAGGACTATCTCCAGTCCAAAGAGCTGCTGCTCGTGCTGGATAATTGCGAACATGCGGTCGCGGCCTGCGCGTCCATGGCGGAGACGCTGCTGCGAGCCTGTCCGAACCTGCGCATCATCGCTACCAGCCAGCAGGGACTGCGCATCGCCGGGGAGTGGACGTACCGTGTGCCGTCGCTTTCTCTGCCCGATCCCGATCGTCTGCCGTCCGTGGAGAGCCTGACAGAGTGCGAGGCGGTGCGGCTCTTCGTAGAGCGGGCACGTGCATGCCGGCCCGGGTTTGACATGACGCGCGAGAATGCGCGGGCCGTGGCGCAGGTGTGCTCCCGGCTGGACGGGATTCCGCTGGCGATTGAGCTTGCGGCGGCGCGGGTGAAGCTGATGTCCGTCGAGCAGACCGCGGCGCGGCTGGACGACCGCTTCCATCTGCTGGGTGGTGGCAGCCGGACGGCGCCGCCCCGGCATCAGACGCTGC
>JBOGSE010000999.1:0-7251 GCA_050694895.1 bacterium
ACGTCGAGAGGGTCGGGACCCGGGCCTCGACGTTCTCGCCCGACCGGTACCACGCAAGCAGAGTGCGGACGGCAAATGAATGACGAAAGTCGTGGATGCGCGGGCGGGTGGGCGAACCCGCTCCCACCCCGGCGATGTCGCACAGGCGCCGGAAGACCTGCTGGACCACCGGGTAGATCAGCCGGGTGCCCCGGACCGAGATGAAGAAGCTCGGTGTCCCAGGATGCTCGCAGAGCCGGTCCCGCACGCCGGCGTAGCGATCCAGGGCGGCGAGGGTGCAAGAGAGGACCGGCACCTGCCGGGACTTGCCGAACTTCGACTGCCGCACGAACAGCACGCCCTCGGTCCAGTCGACATCGCCCCGGTCGAGGCGGAGAACCTCTCCGACCCGCATGCCGGTGGCAGCCAGCAACCCGATCAGGGTCTCGTGGGTGGCAGCCGGCAACCGCCAGCGCATTGACCGGGCGCAGGCCATCAGGGCGACGACGTCTGCCGCGCTGTAGATGAACGGTGGGCGCCAGCGCTGGCGGCTCGGGATCAGCCCGGGGGGCGGCACCTCGGTACGGGGGTCTATGCCCGCCATGTGCCGGGCGAACCCGCGGGCGACGGTCATCCGCCGCGGCCACACGCTGCTCCCCGGATCGGCGTCCGGTTGCTGAGCCCAGGCCAAGGCCGCCTCGATGGTGACGGTCGGCGCTCCGCTGGCGTCCAGGTACGCCACAAAGCGGGGCAGGAGCCGATGAGCATCGGCAAGGTCATGGCCGAGGGATCGACGCAACTGCAGGTACTCCTCGGCGGGCTCCGACAGGGCGCTCACCGCTTCGCTCCTGGCCAGAGCTGAGCGACGTCGCGGAGGGTACCGAGATCGACCTTGGCGTAGATCGCCGTCGTGGCCAGATCGCGATGGCGAAGGACCTGGCTGACCTCGATGAGCGTGGCGCCCCGGCGCAGCATCTCCGTCGCCAGGGTGTGGCGGAGCCGGTGCGCCCCCACGCGCCGAACGCCTGCCCGGTCGCACGCCCGGCGGGTGACGTCGCTCACCAGGTCGGGCCGGATGGCCCGTCTCGGGGCCTTGGTGGCCAGGAACACCTGGCGGATCGGCGTCGACGGCCGGACCGTGGAGAGGTACTCGGTCAGCGCCTCGCCGACGTCGAACGGGAGCGGCAGCCGATCCCGGCGACGAGCCTTGCCTCGCACGACGATCTCTCCGGCCCGCCAGTCGATGTCGCCGAGCTCCAGACGGGCCACCTCGATGGAACGGAGCCCCAGGCGGGCCACGAGCATGAGGATGGCGTAGTCCCGGATGCCCCCCGGGTCGCTGCGGTCGCAGCCGTCGAGCAGTCCCTGGACCTCGCTCGCCGCGAGGCCAGCGGGGACGGAGGTGTCATGCCAGCCGGCTACGGGAGGCACCGCTGCCGCCAACGGCGCCGGCGTCAACTTCTGAAGGTAGAGGAACCGCAGCAAGGCCCGCAGTTCCGCCACGCGCCCCTTCGCCGCGCCGACGCTCACCCGGGCGGTTTCCCGCAACAAGAAGGCGATGACGTCCGCACCGGTGAGATCCTCGATGAAGCGGCTGCCGGCCGCCGTGGCACGCTGCTCCAGGAACCGGCGTGCCGTGTTCTCGTAGCGAAGGATGGTCGGGGCGCCCAGGCCCCGTTCGCCGGCGAGCCAGCCCCGGTAGCGGCCCACGAACTCCTCGACCGCCGTCTGCGGAGGGGTCTCCCGGGTCAGGATCCCCTCGCTCCTCAGGTAGTTGAGCAGGGGCTCGACACTGCGCCTGCTCGGCCGCCGCCGAGCCCCCTCAGCCCGCCGGGCATCGAGAAAGGCGCCGAGCGCCGCCTCGTTGAGCTGGCAAGCCTCCAGGTCGGCGCTGCCCATCCACCGCCCGAGATGGCCCACCTCCTTCAGAAGGTTCCTGACGGTACCAGGCGTGTAGCCCTGTTCCGCCAGCCCGGCCTGCAACCCTCCGATGTAGGGGCCCATGCGGCCCGGCTTCCTGCGTGTAGCGCCCATGAACTTCGCCTCCCTCTCGGAGCGCCTTGCTCCGACGAAGAGAGGGTCCAGCCCTTGCAACTATGCCGACCACTCGGAAGCCGCCTACCGCCCGAAGCCCACCGCCATCAGGGTCCCGGGCCCTTGGTCCTGGGCAGTGTCGGCATAGTCGCGGACTCGGTATAGGTCGACGATCAGCAGCCTCGGCCCGGCGTAGAAGCGCATCATCGAGGCCCACCGCCCCTCGAGGGCCGCCCGGTGGCACCGGGCCGCCAGCTCCGCCGCCGTCGTGTAGTGGACCCGGTAGCCGGCCTCGACGGCGGCCCAGCCGAGGCCGACCGCGAGCATCGTCTTGCCGACGCCCGGCGGTCCGATGAGCAGCACGTTGGTGGCGTCCTCCAGGAACCTGAGGCTCGCCAGTTCCTCGACGAGCTTGCGGTCGACCGACGGCTGGGCGTCGAAGTCGAAGTCGGCGATGCGCCAGGGAGCCGGCAGGCAGGCGAACCGGGCGAGGCTGGCCTGCCGACGGGCGATCGTGGCGGCCACCTCCACGGCGAGCAGACGTTCGAGAAACGCCGTGTGCGTCGATCCCTTCGTCCTGGCGGCCTCGAGCTCGGCGGGGAGCGCCTCGGCGGCCGCCCCCAGCCGCAGGGTGGCCAGATGGCCCCGCAGGGCCTGGTAGGTGGAGGCTTCGCTCATCGCACAACCTCCGGGTCGACCCGGCCTGCCCCCGAGGGACCCTCCACCAGCCGTGCGTAGGCATCGAGGTCCACGACAACCTCCGGGTCGACCCGGCCTGCCCCCGAGGGACCCTCCACCAGCCGTGCGTAGGCATCGAGGTCCACGACAACCTCCGGCCCCACCCGCCGAGCAGTCGCGCGGCCTCGGCGCCGCCTCACCCGGCGGGTAGTTGCCCTTGCGGTCACAGGGCCTCGCCGTCGTGAACGACGCGAGCACGGCCGTCTCCAGCTCCGCCCGGTGTTCGGGGATGCGCACGAGCGTGCCCATCCCGGCCGGGGCCAGGCGGTAGGTGACGATGAGCATCCCCGAGGGCGAGTGGATCTCGAGCGTCCCCGAACCGAGGCGGTGCCGGAGCGTGAGTTCGACGCCCCGCAGGCCCGGCGGCACCCCGTAGCGGTTGCCCCGGAACGCGGCGCTGGAGTTTGCTCCGACGGGGGCGGTCACCTCGACGGTGGCCGGGAACGGGGCTGGTGGCAGCGGTTGCAGCGGCTCGAGCTCCGCCAGCTCTGCGACCGTCGGCCACCGCTCCGGGGTCGGTGCGTCCGTCGCGGCCTCGGGATCGAGGATCCGCCCGGGCGAGCGCAGACGTTGGTCGCCGACGGTCGCACAGAAGCGGTCGAGGCTCAGCTGCGCCTCCTGCGGTGTCGTCGCCGACATGGTGCGCCACCACCGACCGCAGGCGAACCGGACGGCGGCCTCCACGACCCCCTTGCGGTTGCCGCGCCGGGGCGGGCAGGGCTCCACGACGGCGCCGTAGTACTTGGCGACCGGGGCGAAGCTCGCCTGGACGTCGCGCGTACCGGGAACGATGACCGTGGCCAGCCGGTCGGTGCGCCAGGTCCGGGTGCTCCCGCCCAGGCGGCGCATGACCCCGTCCATCGCCTCGACGAGGTGGGGCTGGTCGCATCGGTCGGCGAGGACGCCTCGGACGCGACCGGAGTGGGAGAGGGCTCCGAGCAGCACGTTGGCCGTCCCTCCCCAGGGAGCCCGGCGCCGCTCGAACCAGTCCCACTGCGTCTCCGCGCCGGGTGGGTGTTCGATCTCGATGGTCTCCCGGCCCGCGACGCCCGAGCAGGCCTCGCAGTGGGGACGCAGCCCCGCGAGGCGGAGCTGCCGGGCGAAGCTCACGTACGACCCGGCGTAGCCGAGGGGCACCACCTCGTCGTACAGGGCGCTCGCCCAGATGTGCGCGTTGTCGGCGAAGCGTGCGGCCAGGTAGGCCCGGTAGGGCTCCAAGGGATCGGGCTTCGACGAGCGGCGGACACGGGGCTGCCGCTCGCCCTTGAGGTAGCCACGGATCGTTTCACGGTCCCTGCCGAGATGCCGGGCGATGGCGGAAGTCGACCAACCTCGCTTCTTCAGTGCTTGGGCCTCCACGTCTTCTCCCCTTGAGATCATGGGGCGGGGCTCCTTCGTGCTGGACGGTTCTGACATCCGCCAGCGTGGGTGGAGCCCCCCTCCGTTCGGTGGATTCCGATGACCGCCCGAAGGTCTCAGGGGTGGTGGTTTTCAGTGATCGAGTCTGCGGGGTTTCCGTGATCCTCGGCAGCGACTTGGCACGTCCAGTTAAGGATCGACCGAGGACCGCCGTTATACTATGCGGGGTCGTATTCGCTCAAGTAGCGGCCCTGAAAGTGAGGCAAAACTGTCTGAGACCATAGTTTTCGGCGGGTCCGTTATCGCTGCGGTCGTCGCCGGCTCGGTCGCTCTCTTCGCGCCCTGCTGCATCTCGGTGATGCTGCCGGCCTACTTCGCCAGCTCTTTCCCCAATCGCAGGCGCCTCGTCGCCATGACCTTTCTATTCGCGGGAGGAATCGCGACCGTGATCCTCCCGATTGCCCTGGGCGCCCAGGTGCTGAGGCGGGTCCTCATCGGTCAGCACACGGCCATCTATGTCGCCACGGGGCTGCTGCTCTTCGCGCTCGGCGCCTATCTCCTTCTTGGAGGAAAGATCAGCCTGCCTATGCCGGGTCGCCGGGCCGGGGGTAAGGCGGGCCCGCTGGGGGTCTATACCCTCGGTTTGTTCTCCGGCGTTGCAAGCTCCTGCTGCGCTCCAGTTCTCGCAGGCGTCATAGCGCTCTCGGGAATCGCGTCCTCGTTCGGCGTGGCGCTCGGCCTGGGGAGCGCTTATGTGTTCGGGATGGTTGCGCCACTGTTTGTCATATCGCTTTTATGGGAGCGGTACGACTGGCGTTCGAGCAGGCTGTTTCGGCCGCGGTCCTTCACTTGGAGGGTTGGTCCCGTGCGTAGAATCGTCACCAGAACGAACCTTGTGAGCGGGCTGCTTCTTCTGCTCATCGGTATTGCCACCGTCTGGATTGGACTCGCCGGCCAGGTCATGCCCGAGCCCGGAGGGTGGCAGGCACGGGTGTCCGCGCGCCTTCAGCATTACGGCAAGCTGATCACCGACTGGCTTTTCTGGTTGCCCGCCTGGGCAGGAATACTCCTCCTTCTCGTGGTGGTGGCTCTTCTCGTGCGCAGGGCGCTGATGCAGGTCCGTTCCGAACCGCCAAAGGAGACTCCCGGGGATCAGGAAGAGTTTGATGTTCCCCCAACTGAGGAGCAGCTCGTTGAGCATTGAGGAAGGAGAGGCCGGGTGAGCACCAAGGCCAATCAGAAGCGAACTTCCGACAAGCAGTCCAGAAAGCCAACCAAAGCTCAGCTGCGGGCCAGAAGAGGGAGATCCTCCGGGCGGGGACTGAGCGTCGGCGCGTATGCGGCCATCGGCATCGTGGTAGGCGTCCTCGTGCTGGGTGGCATCTTCTACTTCAACAACCGTCCTTCCGGTAAGGGAGGATCGGGCGAGTTCGCGTTTCAAGTCGGAACCCCCGGGCCGGGAGAGAAGGCTCCCCCTATCGAGCTTCCCTCGGCCACCGGAGGGAGCTTTAGCCTCGCATCGCTACGGGAAAAGAACGTCCTTTTATATTTCCAAGAGGGACTGATGTGCCAACCGTGCTGGGATCAGATCAAGGACATCGAACGCGATTGGGCCAAGTTCCAAGCCCTAGGCATTGACGAGGTGGTCACGATTACCACCGATCCGCTCGACGGTTTGGAACAGAAGGTGCGCGACGAGAGACTGTCGACCCCGGTTCTGTCGGACAGAACCCGTCAAGTCTCGGAGAGCTACGAGACCACGAGTTACGGGATGATGGGCGAAGGCTTCAACGGCCACAGCTTCATCCTGGTCGGTCCCGACGGAAAGATTCGCTGGCGCGCCGACTACGGGGGTCCTCCCGACTATACGATGTTTCTCCCCGTTAAGAGCCTTCTCGCCGACATCCGGGCTGGGCTCAAGTCGGAACGGTAGATGAGATGAAGGTAACGCTGCTTACCGAAGACCAATGCTCTTTCTGCGATCTTGCAAAGGAGATACTCGAACGACTTTCGCATGAATTCCCCATCACGATCTCGCTGATCGATCTCCACTCTCCGGAGGGCCAGGAGATGGCGGAGCGAGGAGGAATCCTGTTTCCGCCGGGGGTGTTTCTCCAGTCCGAGCCTTTCTCCTACGGCAGGCTGTCGGAGCGAAAACTTCGGAACGAACTGGAGAGGCGATTGAGCCCGTCCCCAAGGACGTGACAACGACGTGCCCGAGTCCAAGCAGCGAAAGAGGAAGAGACGACGTCCCACTCCGACGCGCGCCTCGCAAGCCGAGACCTTCGACGAACCCTCCTTCCTCTGGAGGTTATGGAGAAAGCGGGTAGGTTGGGGTCTCGTGGCGATCGGTCTGATCGGCTTCATCGGCGGCAACATCGGGGCCAGGACCGGGCTCACGTTCTTTCCCTTCGATCCTCACCACGTGGCCACTCAACTGGGCGGCGGGGTCCTAGCCATACTCGGGCTGGGCCTGGCGACCGCAGGAGAGGGCAGGCGTCGATAACTGACCGCTGGCAGGGTAACGAGAAATTAACCCCACAAGGCTTGGGAAGAAAGTACTACGGCTGGTAGTATCAATGGAGTTGACAGCGTGAACGGAGGACTAGAGATGCAGACCCAGCGGCAAGAGACCCCACAGAGGCGAACTATTCTCGGATTCTGCCTGAACTGGAAGGTGATAGGCGGGCTGGCCCTTGTGGCTGTCGGTCTCTGGGTATTTGCGCCGAGCCTCGTCGCCAGAGCGCTGCCCTTGCTTCTGTTCGCCGCCTGCCCGCTCTCGATGCTCTTCATGATGAGAGGCATGAAAGGGGAATCCCAGACCGGATCCCAAAGCGGCGCGAGCTGTCATACGCCGGGCCAGGCCGAGCCGGTACGACGAACCGAAACACCGATCACGCTGGCAGACAAGAAAGCCGAACTCGCGAGTCTGCAGGCCCGGCAAGAGATCCTCTCTCGTGAAATCGCGCAAGTTCAGAACGGAAACGGAAAGGCAACGCCAGAGAAGATCGAGCGGTGGCGTCCGGATCCCGGTGTAAATAGCCGACTGGCGTGGGGTTCCAACGATCATCCTATGCGGCAGGGGTGACAGTCTCCGGCATCACCTCCTCGATTGTCGGCGGGAACAGTTCCCGGCGGATC
>JBOGSE010001000.1:0-3541 GCA_050694895.1 bacterium
TGCCGCTTTCAACCCGACTTGCCGAGGCCCTCGTGCGACAGGCAGCGCTTTCCGAAGGTGACTGGGTCCTCGACGTCGGAACGGGCACCGGCAATGTCGCCCTCGCGGCGGCGCGATGCGTAGGCGCACGGGGACGCGTGGTAGGCGTCGATCTCTCTCGCGCCATGCTTAGAGAAGCACGTCGTCGAGCCGGCGATCTGCCCGTCGAATTTCAAGAGATGGACGCAGAGGCGTTACAGTTCGGTGATGCGACATTCCATGCCGCCCTCGGTGGGTTACTGCCTGAAGTCGTACCCGTCATCAGCGAGATGCATCGTGTACTCCGCCCCGGAGGCCGAGCGGCCTTCTCGAGCTACACTCCAGAGACGTTCCAGCCGCTGGCCGACGTCACCTGGTCGCGTTTGGAACGGCATCGAATTCGGCGTCCCCCCGCTCCACCCGAGCCTTGGACGGCATCAAGAGCATCTGAGCAGTCTTTGCTGCTCTTGGAGAAGGCGGGTTTCCAGGAGGCACGGGTGGTGCCGGAGCCGTACACCCACACGCTACAGAGTGCAGAGGATTGGTGGACATACATGCGAAGATCCACGCGATGGGGGCCATTGCTCGATCAGCTCTCGGCCGAGGCCCTCGAAGACTTGAAGGCAGAAATCCTCCAAGACGTCGAGAGGTTACGGACCGAGGAAGGCATTAAAGTCGATATGTCGGCACTGATAGGTATTGGGGTCCGGCGGTAGCCACGCGGCAAGAACGTTCATGGTGGTCCTAATCTTGCTTCTATTGTCGAGTGGTCCTTAAACATACAAATGCCCAGGACTTGCGGAAATTAGGACACTACCACCGCGCGGCAGGTCAGCGCCTTCCACGACGCGTAATAACCGCTTATGACCAACGTTGCAGGCGTCTATGCCATTCTGGCGACGCCATTCGCCGACGACGGCACCATCGATTTCGCGGGGATCGACCGCCTGATCGACTTCGAGCTTAGCGCCGGGGTGCACGGGTTGACGATCCTCGGCATCCTGGGAGAGGCTCACAAGCTCAGTGAGGACGAGAGGAATCGCGTCGTGGAGGCCATCGTCCGGCGCGTCGACAGCCGCATCCCTGTCGTCGTGGGGACGAGCGCGCCGGCGACGGACCTTGCCATCCGCTACAGCCGTCAAGCTCAGGAGCTGGGCGCCGACGCGCTCATGGTCGCTCCGCCCACGAACCTTCGAAATCTCGACGCGGTGCGCGAGTATTATCGCCGCGTGCATGACGCCACCACGCTGCCACTCGTGGTGCAGGACGAGCCGGTCTTCTCAGGTGTGGTGATGCCCGCGGCCTTCCTCGCATCGGTTACCGACGCGCTCCCCCGCGCGAGGGCGATCAAACTCGAGGAGCTCCCATCCCCGCTCAAGGTCACTCAAGTGCTGACGGCAGCACGCCAGCCCGTGGCGGTGTTCGGAGGCATGGGCGGCGTCTATTTCTATGAGGAGCTGCTGCGCGGCGCGGTGGGCACGATGACCGGCTTCGCGTTCCCCGAGGTGCTCGTCGCGGTCTATACGGCGTTTGTCGCGGGCAGCCGGCCACGGGCGCGCGAGATGTTCTACCGCTATCTCCCCCTCACCCGGTACGAAGGGCAACCCGTCATTGGCCTGGCGATCCGCAAGGAGATTCTGCGGCGCCGGGGCGTGATCACCTCCTCCGCGATCAGGCATCCGGGGCCCGCACTGGATGCCGACGGCCGAGCTGAACTCGACGAAATCCTGACCGCACTCGGACTCGCATACGCCGGAGCCGAGCCGGTGGTCGTAGCCGCAGCAGCTCCTGTCACGTGACGCCTGAGGCTGCGTCGCGGCCTCGCGTTCTGGTTACGGCGCCCGGCTTCGGTCGCGTCGGCAATGAAGCCATGCGCGTGCTTCAGCAGGCGAGTTGCGACGTCGAAGTTTGTAACAACGAAGCCACCCTGAAAGAAGCCGATGTCCTGCCGCTTGTCGAACACGTGGACGCGATCATGGCCGGGGCCGAGCCGATCACGGCCCGCGTGATCGCGGCGGCGCCGAGGTTGAAGGTCATTGCGCGTCGCGGCGTTGGCTATGACGCCGTGGATCTCGCCGCCGCCACCGCACGGGGCGTGGTCGTTACCACGACCGTGGGCGTGCTTTCAGAGACCGTTGCAGACCACGCGTTCGCGCTGATGCTCGCCGTGGCCCGGCAGATCCCCGAGTTTCACCGGAAAGTGAAAGCGGGGGTCTGGGATCGCACGCCCACCCTCGAGGTCTTCGGAAAGACCCTGGGTATCGTCGGCTTTGGGGCCATTGGCCGTGCCGTTGCCCGGCGCGGGGCCGGGTTCGGGATGCGCCTGCTCGCGTACGACGTCCTCCCTGACACAGCCACGGCGGCCGCGCTCGGCGTCGAGTTCCGTCCGTTGGAGGTACTCCTCGCCGAGAGTGACTTCGTAACCCTGCACGTCCCGCTCAGCCCGGCCACCCAGGGTCTCATCGGTGAGGAGGCGCTGCGCCGCATGAAGCCCACGGCCATCCTTATCAACACCAGCCGGGGTGACACCGTATATGAACGCGCGCTCCTGCGCGCGCTGCGGGAAGGCCGAATCGCCGGCGCGGGGCTTGACGTGTTCCACGACGAGCCGCTCCTTGACTTCTCGCTGGTCGAACTACACAATGTCGTGGCGACCCCCCACGTAGCTGCCCATACGATCGAAACGCAGGCGCGGGTCGAGTGCGCCGCTGCCGAAGCCATCGTGGCGGTCTTGCGCGGGGAACGCCCTCCACACGTCGTCAACCCAGAAGTGTACAACCGGCAGCCGCCGCCGGGATTCTGAGGCGCGCGTTTCCCGTGGAGGGAGGACGGCCGAGCCGACGAAGGCTCTAGCCGCCATGCCCAAGGTCGTCCACGCGACCCTCGCCGAGATCCGCGAGCAGCCGCAGGTGCTCACCCGACTGCTCACAGAGCACGCGGCGGTCATTGGAGAAGTCGCTACGGCCTTGCGCCGGCGCAAGCCCACGCTGGTCGTGTTCGTGGCACGGGGCACCTCGCACAATGCCGCAATCTACGGCCAGTACCTTGTGGAGACCCTGCTGCGCATCCCCACGACCACGGCGATGCCGTCGGTGACGACCCTCTACGACCGGACGCCCGACTGGAGCGCGGCAGCCATCATCGCCATCTCGCAGTCGGGGCGGTCGGCCGACGTCGCCGAAGTGGTCGCGGAAGCTCGCAAACAGGGGGCCCTGACCGTGGCCATCACGAACGACCCCGAGGCGCCGGTCGCGCAGCGCAGCGCCCATGTGATCCCCATGGGTGCCGGCCCCGAGCGGAGCGTCGCCGCGACCAAGACGTTTACCGCGTCGCTCGCAGCGCTGGCGGCGTTGGTCACAGGGTGGGGACAGCTCAAGGACGTGGCGCGCGGGCTGCCGCGCCTGCCCGAGGTCACGGCCAACGCGCTGGAGCGCGAGGCCACGATCAAGAGCCTGGCCAAACGTCACGCGCGCCGCAATCCATGGGTCGTGATCACGCGCGGCTACATGCTGGGCGTGGGAGA
>JBOGSE010001001.1:0-3621 GCA_050694895.1 bacterium
CGCCGCGACCACCCCATACCGCCATTCGAACGGCGGAAACGTGCGCTCGAAGTTCATGCCGTAGAAGCCGGTAATGACCGCGAGCGACGCGAAGATCGCGGTGACCATGGTCAGGACCTTCACGATCTCGTTGAGGCGGTTGCTTGTGAGCGTGAGATAGATGTCCAGCGCGCTGGCCAGCAGGTCCCGGTGCGTGTCGATCTGGTCGGTAATGCGCAGCAGGTGGTCGTAGATGTCGCGGAAATAGGCACGAAGTTGCGGGCCCACAATCTCCGTGTCATGGCGCAGCATCAGGTTCATCATATCGCGCTGCGGGGCAGCCACGCGCCGCAGCCGCAACAACGACCGCTTCGCGGCAAAGAGCCGGTCCATGGTCTGCGGCGTGGGCTGCTTGAAGAGCGTGTCCTCGAGCCGTTCAACGTACTCGTCGAGCGCATCCAGGCACGGAAAGTAAGAATCCACGACCACATCCAGTATGACGTAGAGGAGGTAGCCTTCCGACGATCGCAGCTCCGCGGGCGCCTGGGTCAGACGGCGTCGGGTTTCATCCAGCGCCGGCGCGGCCGCGTGCGTGGTGATCACAAAGCCGCGCCCCGCGAAGACATCAATCTCGTCCAGGGCGATGTCGTGTGCCCCGCGGGGCCGGGCGGCGTGGGTGGTGATGAACAGAGACCGATCGTACTCTTCCGCCTTGGGCCGCTGGCGGCGCTTCAGGGCGTCTTCCACGGCGAGCGGGTGTAGATTGAACACCCGGGCGAGATCGGCCATCACGGCCTGTGTGGGATTGAGCACGTCGACCCACAGCACCTGGCCATCGCGCCCCCGCAGGGACTCGAGGGACTCGGGAGGATCGGCGATGGTCTCGGACCCGCGCAGCACGAGCACGCGGGTCACAGACGGCGCGGCGGGCATCGGAAGAGATGCTTCGGCCAGCGGAATAGCGCGTCCTCCAACGCGGTTCTAGGCGTACGATATGGATCCCAAGGCCAAGAAAGCGGCCCTCGAGCTCGTCACCTACGGTCTCTACGTTATCGGCACCCACCGCGGCGACCAGAAGCACGCCGTCATGGTCAACTGGCTCACCCAGGCGTCGTTCGATCCGCCGCTCATCGTCCTGGCCCTCATGAAAGAGGCCCTCTCCACCGAGATGGTCGCGGCCAGCGGCGACTACAGCGTCAACATCCCCGCGGCCGATCAGCTGGAGTTCGCGAAGACGTTCATCAAACGGCCCGCGCACGAAGGGAACCGCCTGGCCGGATATGAATTCTACACCCAGACCACCGGGGCGCCGATCTTCAAGAACGCACTGGCGTTTGTCGAGTGCAAGGTTGTGGCGACCGTCGACCATGGGGATCATCTCATCTTTGTGGCCGAGGTCGTGGATGCCGGAGTGCACCGCGAGGGCGAGCCGCTCGCCCTGCGCGGCACGAAGATGCATTACGCCGGGTGACGATGTGCGCCTTCCGCGATAGCCTCGCGAGATTCAACGCACTGAGCGCGCAAGTCGTCGGTATCAGCGTCGATCAGCCATTCTCACAGAAGGCCTTTGCCGACCAGAATGGGCTGAACTTTCCGCTGTGGTCCGACTACAACCGCGAGGCCGTGCGGGTGTTCGGCGTGCAGGATCACAATTGGGCCGGCGGGCTCATGCCGGGGGTCGCGATGCGGTCGGTGTTCGTCCTGGACCGCGACGGGGTCGTGCGCTACAAGTGGGTGGCACCCAGCCAGGCGACGGAGCCCGACTACGCCGCGGTGGAAGCCGCCGTCAAAGCGGTGAACTAGCGCCCGGGCGCATCGCCGTTGCTGCCAGACTGCGTCCCCTCTGGCGTCAGCGGCGCCGGCGGGATATCGGCTCGTGGGTCCGGCGACAGTTTGCCCGCCCGCACACCCAGCAGGCGCACGGGCCGGTCGACCTTCACGCGATCGAGCAGTCCGAGTGCGGTCTGCGCCAGGGTCGCGCCGTCATCGATCGGCTCAGCGAGGGTCTGCGAACGGGTGAGGGTCTGGAACGGGACGAGCCGAACCTTCAGCGTGATCGTCGCGGCGCGGTAGCCTTCTTCACGCAGATCAGCTGCCACGTCCTGAGCGAGGCGCTCGATCGTCGACCTGATCGTAGGAAGGCGCCGCAGATCGACCTGGAACGTTCGCTCGCGGCTGATGGATTTCGGTTCCCACTCGGTGACGATCGGGCTCTCATCGATCCCCCGCGCCACGCGATACAGGTGCTCGCCGTGATTGGGTCCGAAGCCGTCCTGAAGCCGCTCGAGCGACGCGGCCGCAAGATCCGCCACCGTGCGCACATCGAAACGCTCCGCGAGCGCCGCCGCGGTCTTGGGCCCGACGCCCCACAGCACGGTGGCCGGGAGCGGCGCCAGGCGGCCTTCGACTTCAGCGGGACTGATGATGGTCAGGCCGTCGGGCTTGTTAAGGCCGGAAGCAATCTTCGCGATGAGCTTGTTTGGGGCGACCCCGATCGACGCGGTGAGCCCGAGCTCCTGGGCGATGCGCCGCCGCACGGCGCGGGCGATCGTCTCGCCGGACTCTGCAAGCGCGCTGACATCGAGGAACGCCTCGTCCAACCCCCACGACTCGACCTGAGCGCCGGTGTCGCGGAGGATCGCGTACATCCGCTTGGAAACCTCCCGGTAAGCCGCAAAGTCCACGGGCAGGAACACCGCCTGCGGGCACCGCTTGTAGGCGGTGCGCAGCGGCATCGCGGAATGGATGCCGAACGCCCGCGCTTCGTAGGAGGCCGTGGAAACCACCCCGCGCTTGCGCGGATCGCCGTCCCCGCCGACGACGACAGGGCGGCCGCGCAACTCCGGACGCCGCAGCTGCTCAACCGCAGCGAAGAAGGCATCCATGTCGACATGCAGGATCGTACGCGTGGTCATGATCGAGTCCACTGATGCTGTTCGCCGTGTTCGGCGCCGACTTCCTATCTGAAGGGAGCTCGACGGATGCACGCGTGGCCATCGCGGGCCGCCGCGCCGACCGGGGCCGCGAGGCAGCCGGCTCCCTTGGATCCGACACGCTGTTGTCCCCGCGGACGTCGCCCGTGAGGACGATGTTATATAACCCCGGTCGCCCTCAGCATGGCCAGATCGGGGGGACAGGGTCCACCCACGCTGATCATGCGTGTCTTGGCTCCCACCGCATGATGAATGCCCTCGGGGACATGAATGACGCAGCCGGCCTCGACTGGGAGGACGACGTCGTTGGTGAAATCGCGCACGGTGCCGCCGCCTTCGAGGACGAAGATCGTATCCTCCGACTCGGCATGCGTGTGCGGCACGTTGGCCTCGCCGGGCTCGAGGACCACGCGGTTCATAGAGGCGACCTGCGCGCCGACCCCCGGCCAGACGATCAGGCGCGCCTGCCGCGAGATCAACGGGAGCGGCACGCCGTCACGGGCGGCATCGAAGATGCGCACCGGCATGGCGCCTATTCCTCGACCACGTAGTCGGTGGCCGACCGGCGCGCCGGCGCCACGACACTGACGAGCACAGCGCCTTCGTCTCCCGCCGCGGCTTCGTGCGGCAGATCTGGCGGGATCACCAGCGCCTGGTTGGGGGCGACCGTGACCGTTTGTGCCGGCGAGGTAAACGTGATCGATCCCTC
>JBOGSE010001002.1:0-3723 GCA_050694895.1 bacterium
GACCCGGTCTTCTTTGTTTCTCCGCGCCGCGGCCCGCGATCCCAGCCCAAAAAGTCGGCGGCTCGCGACCTCATCATCCGCTTGCGCAAGCAGAACTATTCGGTCTACGAGATCAGCCAAGCCCTCAAGGAAGGCGATCGTCCGCTGAGTCCCACCGCCGTGCGCGAGGTGCTGAAAGAGGAAGGATTCGCACCACTGCCGCGACGCCTCGATGAGGAACGCCCGGATTATCCGCGCCCGACGATCGAACCGGTCGCCGACGTGCGCCAGTTTTCGCTGGCCCCGCGCGCCTTTGTGACCCGCTGCGGCGGGCTCTTTCTGTTCGTGGCCGATCTGGTAGGTCTCGGCTGCGCGCGGCTGGCGGCCGGGGCACGCCTTCCCGGTTCGAAGATGATTCCCGCCGAACATGCCCTGCGGGCTTGCCTGGCTCTGAAGCTTTGGTCGGTCGAGCGCAAGAGCCACATTATGGCGTTGGTCACCGACGAAGGCCTGGCGCTGTTCGCGGGGCTGAATGGCATCCCCAAGAAAAGCTATTTCTCGGAATACTCCTCGCGCATCGACCCCGCCAAAACGACGCGGCTGCTCGCCAGTTGGCACGAGCACCTGCATGACAGCCGGCTCTTTCCGGGCGAATCCTTCAATCTGGATTTCCACTCGGTGCCCTACTACGGCGAAGACCCGGTCCTGGAGCGCCATTACGTGTCGGCCCGCAGCCGCCGCCAGCCGAGTGTGCTGGTGTTTCTGGCTCAAGATGCCGACGGGCGAGCATTCTGCTATTCCCATGCCAACCTCCGGAAAGGAGAGGAGGCCGACGAGATCTTCCGATTCATCCAGTTCTGGAAACGCGTCCGGGGCGACTACCCACGCCACTTGGTGTTCGATTCGCGGCTGACGACCCACGCCAACTTGGCGCGCCTGGATCGCATGGAGATCACTTTCATTACCCTGCGTAAACGGTCCCCCGCACTGCTGAAGGAGATCGTCCTTCTGCCCCGCTCGGCTTGGACGGTGATCGAACTGGATGTGCCCACCCGCAAATACCGCTTCCCGCGGGTCTATGAGCAAACCGTCCGACTGGCTGGGCGGGACTTCCGTCAGTTCTTTGTCCAAGATCTGGGTCACGACGAACCCACCATCCTGCTCACCAACCAGCACCGGGTCTCCGCCAAACCGATCATCACGCGCTACGCCCAACGCATGCTGATCGAGAACGCGCTTTCCGACGCTGTTCGCTTCTTCCACCTGGACGCGCTCTCTTCCGCCGTGGGGCTCAAGGTGGACTTCGACATGGCCTTGCTGGTGATCGCCAGCGGCCTCTATCGCCTGCTGGCGAAGAGGATGCGCGGCTACAGTGACGCCCAGGCTCGGCAAATCTTCCGCGACCTGATCGACATGCCGGCCGATGTCCGCATCACCGACACCGAGGTGCAAGTCAGCTTTCATCGGCGTGCCCACCTGCCCATCATTCTCGCCTCCGGCCTTATGGGAAAACCCATTTCTGTGCCCTGGTGGAATGGGCTACCATTACGCTTGACTACGGATCACGTTCCGGGAAATCGGCCTCGCACTTAGGCAAATAGTTGTCCGTGGAAATCCAGGCTAGTGTACTATCCCGCAAAGGAGGGGCAGGAATGCCTGCCCCCTGCGACCTGTCCCTCACGAAGGCATCGCCCCGTCAGGGCACAAGTTCGGGAACCAGCATCCACTCCAGCGCCCAGGCGCCGGAATCATCGCGCGCCAGGCAGACGACGCCACCCATCTGGAAGCGGATCACCGCCCGCTCCGCGGTCCCGACCAGCAGCAGCGAGGCTAGGCGGCCCAGATGCGGAAGGTGGCCGACCAGCATCAGGTCGCTGGTGCTGCCGGCGATGAGCCCGAGGGCCGCCTCCGGCCAGCCGCAGGCAGGAGGCGAGAATCCGCGCGGTCTCGGCCGCCCGCAGCTTGCCGCTGTGGCGAATGACCACCTCGGTTGCCAACAAAGCGGCGCGAAACAGGTGATAGCCCACCTGTTCCACCGCCGCGCGGCCGGCATTCGTCAGTGGCCGGGCCGGGTCTTCCGATTCCGGTTTGCTTTCTCCGTGCTGTACCAAGTAGAGATTCATAAAACTGCCTTTCTCCAATCGAATGAACCGTTAGTACTGTACTATTGTCCCCTTGCCTGTCTGCTCTGTTATAATTGTATTGCCTTCTTCGTCTCGTTCCCGCGCCGAGCCGCGCCAGGGGCAAACGAGAAAACCGGGTGCGGGGATGATTCACCGACAGAAACCGTTGAACGCGTTGGGCTTGGCATGAAACGCGGAAACCCAGGAATCCGTCGAAGCACCTTGATGCGGATTGTTGTGAGCTTGCTGTTGCTGGCCGCGCTGGTTCCGGGCGCCCAGGCGGCAACTCGCGTCCTGGTGCTCTTTGACGGCAGGCAGGACCCGTCGGGCGAAGGATACTTGAACGCCCACTACATCGCCAATCTGCTCGGCCACTTCGAGACCCAATGGGAGCTGCGTCACCTGGACCACTACCGCCGCGGGGATGCGCACCGCTACGACGCGGTTTTCTTCGCCTCCACGGTGACTCGCCCCAGGTTCCCGGCCGGCTTCCTGGAGGATGCGGCCAGTACCCGCCGCACCTTCGTCTGGCTGGGGCGGCACATCGGCGAGCTGCTGGCCGGCGGCCGCTCCGAGCAATTCGGCTTCAGCTACATTGACTACCGGGATGACGAAGACTTTGACACCGTCATCTACCGAAACATCCGGCTGCCCAAGGGCTACCCCGATCTGAACCTAGTGGCGGTGTTGGCTGGCGCGCCGGTGCGCGTGCACGCCATCGCGCAGAATTCCGACAAGGTCGTCTATCCCTACGTCCTGCAGCGCGGCAGCTTCTGGTATTTCGCCGATTCCCCATTTTCCTTCGCCAACGAAGGCGACCGCTACCTGGTGTTCTGCGACCTGCTGCACGACATTCTCGGGCAGCCGCACGCCGGCAGCCGCCGGGCCATGGTGCGGATCGAGGACGTGAGCGTGGATCAGGACCCGAAGGATTTGCGGGCCATCGCCGACTACCTCTACTCGCAGGGCATTCCCTTCCAGGTGGCCCTGATCCCGATTTTCCGCGACCCGCAGCGCGGGCTGGAGGTGCACCTCTCCGACCGGCGCCCGTTTGTCGAGGCCGTGCGCTACATGATGGCGCGGGGCGGCAGCATCGTCCTGCACGGGGTCACGCACCAGTACCGGGGCGCCAGCGGCGATGACTTCGAATTCTGGAACGACCTGGCGGAAAAGCCAGTGCCCAACGACGGCCAGCGCGACGCATTGGAACGCAAGCTGGAGCTGGCGTTCCGCGAGTGCTTCCGCAACGGCATTTACCCCATCGCCTGGGAGACGCCGCACAACGCCGCCTCCCCCAATACCTACACCTTCCTGAAGGACTACTTCACCGTCTTCCACGAACGGGTGCTGGCGGCGCCAACGCGGGCCAGCGAACAGTACTTCCCTTACCCGGTGCGCGACCGCTACGGTCGCTTCGTCGTTCCAGAAAACCTGGGCTTCCTGCCGGAAGGTGCAACCGACACCGCGCCCCTGGTCGAACACGCCCGTGCGATGCTGGCGGTGCGCGACGGCATCGCCACTTTCTACTTTCACCCGTTTCTGAAACTGGAGCACCTGAAGCAGATCGTCGGCGGGATTCGCGGTCTGGGATACGAGTTCGTGTCCCTGCGGGACTTTGGGC
>JBOGSE010001003.1:0-1783 GCA_050694895.1 bacterium
ACCCGCCCCGCTTTCTCGGTGATCTCGGCCATGCCGTCGTCCACCACGACACGAACGCCCTGGGCAATGAGATAGTCGTGGACGCGCTGACTCATCTCCGGATCGAGTCGGGGAAAGAGCCGCTCGAACCGCTCGACGATGGTCGCCTCCACGCCCAACGCGTGTAAGCTCTCGGCCACCTCGAGGCCGATATAGCCTCCACCCACGATGACCGCGCCTTTGGGCCGCAAGCGATCGAGGGCCGATCGAAAGCCATCAAGCTCGGCCATCGTCCGCAGCGTGACGACACCGTCCAAATGGCTGCCCGGTACGACGGGGATCACGGGGCGCGCGCCGGTCGCGAGGATCAGGCGATCATAGGGCACGACCTCGACTGCGTCGCGATCGAGATCGTGCACTTTGACAGTGCACTCCGCCGTGCTCACATTTATTACGCGGTGTCGTAGCCGCACCTCGATTTCATCCGCCTTGAATTCAGAGGCTCGGCGGATGATCAGCGCGTCTCGGCTCGCGACGAGGCCGCTCAGATAATAGGGTTGCCCGCAGGCCGTGTACGAGACCTCGGATTCCTCTTGATAGAGTGTGATAGCGATGTCGCGGTTGACCCGGCGTGCCCTGGCGGCAGCCTTGGCACCGGCCGCCACCCCTCCGATCACGATCAAATGCATGCGTACATCACCTACGCCAGCCACTCGCCATCGCCCGCGAAAAAGGCCGGCTCGCCGCCGGTATGAAGGAACACGACGGAGCGGTATGGGACCAGGCCGCGCCGCAGGTGTTCCAAGAGCCCCGCCATGGCCTTGCCCGTATAGGTAGGATCCAGCAACACGCCTTCGGTGCGCCCAACCAGCCGGATGGCATCCGCCGCCTCTGGGCTCGGGACCCCGTAGCCTTCACCGATGAAGCCGCCGTGCACGATGGCTTCCTCCGGGGTAAACCGCCAATCTAGACCGAGGAGCGCCGCGGCCTCGGTCGCGAGCCGCGCAATCTCGCTGCGGACCGCTTCGGCCTCCCGGCTCACGGTAAAGCTCTCGACCGTCCACGGCGACCCCAGAGCGTGCGTCCCCACCAGCCAGCCAGCATGGGTTCCGCCCGACCCGCTGGCCAGCACGATCACCTCGGGCGCAATGCCGAGCCGGCGGCATTGCTCGAACAGCTCATGCGCCGCCAGCGCATGCCCGAGCGCACCGAGAGCACAGGCGCCGCCGCGCGGGATGGGATAGGGGCGCTGGCCTTGTTGGCGCAACTCCTCGCAGACGGCCTCAATACCGCGATCCACGGAGGCGCGGTCCGGGTCGCCGGTGAACACGGCCTCTGCGCCGAGCAGGCGGGTCACGCGGTAATTTCCGTCGGCCCGCGCGGGCGCATCTCCCCAGAAGACAGCGACGCAGCGTAAGCCGCTACATGTGGCCGCCGCCGCCGTCGTGCGGACGTGGTTGGACTGCGCGCCCGCACCGGTCACGAGAACCTCGGCACCCCGGGCCATCGCGTCCGCCACCAGCAGTTCCAGGCCCCGGACCTTGTTGCCGCCAAGGCCGAAGCTGATCAAGTCATCCCGTTTGAACCATATCTCCACGCCTCCCAGGTCGCGGCCGAGTCGCCGCATTGGCAAAAGAGGTGTGGGGAATTCCGCCAAGGGTTGGCGCCGTACTTGCCCCAGAGCTTCCCATGGGTTGGGTGGACCTATCAGGCCGGGTTTACCCCTTGTCACGGTGACCGCTCCTCGGCCTGGGCCAGCACGCGGTCGACCATCTGCGCGCAGCAACCCGTGCTCTGTCCCACA
>JBOGSE010001004.1:0-3145 GCA_050694895.1 bacterium
CGTCAGCTTCGAGCGACGGCGACATGATCTCGGCCATCGGCACCATGACCACTGGCCGAACAGCGCACCCGGGCAGGAGCACCGCGACAGCAATCGCCCATGTGCGCCTCGTCATCGGGTCGCCCCCTTGGGGTCGCTCGTGGAGTGCGGCGCTGCGTCGCGTATCACCTCGTCCAGGATCTTCTGCAGCTCTGAGGACATCTCCCGGAGCCTTTGCGTCGTCTCGGTTGGAATCTGCACGCAGTCGGCAGGCCCAGACCACCGAATGCTTTGACGCTCGCGAGAAGTGGACCGCCTACGCTCGGCAGGAGTGACCCAGGCCAGGAACGGTCGAGAGAGAGGGGATGGGGAACGGGATCAGGAACGGAACGACGTCATCCCGCGCGACTCACGAGAAGTAGACCAGTCGTGAGCGGCCGGGCGCGAGGGCCCAGGGACGGCGCCCGGGCGGCGAGGCGCGCACGGGGGGCGGAGTCTGCGATCAGCCCTGCGGTTCGCGGAGGGAGGGACCATCGATGCGGAGGGTCGTGCACTGGTGGCGGAGGCGGCTGAGCAGGGCGGTGACCATGGGCTTGTTGCCGAGGAAGTTGAACCAGTCGTCGTAGTCCAGGTTGGTCGTGATGATGGACGCCCGGCGACGATAGCGTTCCTCCATGAGCTTGAAGAAGATGTTGCTCTGCTCGGGGCGGAGGGTGAGGTAGCCCATTTCGTCAATACAGAGCAGCGGGACACGGGCGAGGCGGTCGACGAGCTTGCGGGAGGAGCGATCGGCGAGCGAGGCATACAGGTCGTCGAAGAGATCCTGGGCCTTGATGAACAGGGCCCGGTAGCCGTTCTGCAGCGCTTTGAGCAAGAGGCCGGAGGCGAGGCCAGACTTCCCCACGCCGGTGGGGCCGATGAAGACGATGTTGGTCGCGGTGGGGATGAAGTCGAGCTCGGCCAAGCTCATGATCTGGCGCTTGTTGACGCCGGGCTGGTCCTTGAAGGGGAAGGTTTCCAGCGTCCAGCGTTCGGGGAGTCGGGCCTGGCGGATGCGCCATTCGAGCGCGGTCTCCTGGCGGTGGTGCCACTGGGCGCGGACCAGCCGCAGGAGCAGGTCGGCGTAGGGCACGCCCTCCTTCTCGGCGCGCTGCAGCTCCTCAGGCAGGCCCTCGGCCATCCGGCTCAAGTGGAGGTTCTTGAGGAGTTGCTGGAGTTCGTCCATCGGACGGCTCATCGTCGAGATCTCCTGGGACCAGGTCGGGAGAGAGGGGGAGCTGGAAGTAGTCCGTGGCGATGCCGCGCAAGACCATGCGCTCCAGGCGGCCGAGATCGTACAGGCCGTAGTGGGCCGCGGTCTGGATGGCCGCGAGTAGGGGGGCGCGGGGATACTCGCGGGCCATGCGCAGGAGCTGGCGCAAGGCCAGCGTGGTCTGAAGTTTGCCGCGGCGCTTGAGGGCGTTGATGTAGCCGTCGATCTCGGGGAGCAGGCGGAGCAGGTCCTTCGCTTCGGGGAAGGGCTCGCGCGGGGGCCCGCCCTGGCCGCGGGGCGGCCGATGCTCGGGGCGAAACACATAGCGATTGCCGGGCTCGGCTTCGCGGGCATGCACGGCGACCTCCCGGGGGCCCGCGGAGATGACGACGCGATCCTGGCTCTCGCGCACCTCGAGGCGCCGCCCGATGTACTCCGTGGGCACGGAGTAGTGATTGGTGTGCAGGGTGATGTAGCCCTCGACATCGACGAGCCGCTCATGGAGCAGGTAGGGCTCGGGGATCCAGCGGGGCAGCCGGCGCAGGGCCGGGTGCTCGGCGGCGAAGAGCTCGCGGGGGCTGGCCTTGAGGTGCCGCTTGGGCCGGGCGTTGACGCGGTCGCCCCAGGCGCGGGCCTGGCGATTGGCGTCGGCCCAGTCGGTGAAGCGCCGGCCGGGCAGAAAGCCGCGCTGGATGAAGCGGAACATCCGTTCGACGCGGCCCGAGCGATTGGCATCGCCCACGGCGTGGGCCACGAAGGTGAAGCCGAAGCGCTCGGCGAAGGCGGCCATCTCGGGCACGGGGATCATGTCCCGCCCGGTGCCCTTGAGCACGACCACGTGGGTGTTGTCGATCATGCAGACGTGGCAGGCTCCGTCCATGTAGCGCACGGCCTCGGTGAGAAAGACCTTGCACTCGAAGCGGCGGAACTGCGGATAGAACTGGAAGAAGAGCAGGCGGGAGTACGCGAGCACGAGGCTGGCCGTCTGGACGCGCCGGACCCGGCCGCCGAGGTGCCCGTCATGGGGCGAGGTGTCGTGCTGCATCTCCTGGCCGGGCGCGAAGTCGTACTGCCCGGCCGGCGACTTGGGCACCTGACCGATCCCATGGCGGCGACAGAAGGCGGTGAAGGCCGGATAGGAGAGCTCGAGCCCCGCCTTGGTCAGTTCCTCGTGCACGCGCGTGAAACTGCCCGCGCACTCGCGGAGCAGCCGCAGGATGTCCTCGCGGTGGTCGAGGGCCTTCTCCGGGCGCGCGAGGCGCGGCACCTCAGCCGAGCCCCGGCGCAGGACGTCGCGCACGGCGGCGCGGGACACGTGGAGCGCCCGGGCGATGGCGCGTACGCTCTGCCCGCGGCGCTGCAGTTCAAGGATCGCCTGCCGGACCCCTTGCTCCAGCATGCTCCTCGTCCTCCTCGCGCAGGCGCTCGGCCAGCCGGGCCATCTCGTCCTGGGCCGCGGCGCCGAGCCGCTGCACTTCCTGTTGTTCCGGCGGCAGCAGGCGCCGGAACACACCCTGGCGCAGGCGCCGGCGCGCGCGGCGGGCCACCGCGGCCAGCATGTCCAGGTCGTCCATCACCAGCCGGCCCTCGTCCTCGGGGACCGCGCCGATGGCTTGGCGGGCCTTCAGCAAGAGCAGGGGCGCGGTGAGGACACGCTCGCGGATGGCGGGCAGCCCATCGCGCCAGACCGCGTAGAGTTGGCCGATCTGGCGATTGGTGAGGCCCTTGCCGGCGATGGCGGCCACCAGGCGCTCGCAGGCCGCCGCGTTGGCGCGGGCCAACGGGACCAGGTGTTTCATGGCCGCGTGCGCCGGGAGCTCGCCACGCTGCACGTGCGCCTGGATCGTCGCCGGCAGTTCCTCCACCAGCGCCAGTCGGCGGCTCACCCAGCTCGCGGACCGCGCGAAGCGCCGG
>JBOGSE010001005.1:0-10581 GCA_050694895.1 bacterium
GTCCCAACTCTGTCCTGCGGCGCACGCGGTCTTACGGCGTGGACTTCGCTCGCTTCCTGGCGGCCCTGGTGCAGGCTCGTGGCTGGCGCATGGAAGCCGAGGTCCTCCTTCGCCGTGGATGGCGGCCAGTGATGTTCACGCTAACAGATACTGATGGTCTTCGCTCGCGCGTGCCCGCGCCGGCGTTATTCGATTCGAAGGCTGAGGAGACGTTCGCGCGGAAGTTCGGTCCATCGCGCGCCGGGTGGCGACTCCGGCGGGAGGCGGCGATCCTCGAGGCGGGCGAGGCACTGGTCGTTCCGGACTTCGTCTTCTCGCATGAGGACGGCACTGAGGTGGTCCTGGAGATCGTCGGCTACTGGACGCCGGAGTATCTGGCCGAGAAGCTGGCCAAGCTGGAGCGGGTGCGAGGCACGCATCTTGTCGTCGCAGTCCGAAAGGCGCTGGCGCTGCGGGCCGGCCGCTTGCCGGCCGAGGTACTGCCGTTTGCCAGCGGCATTCTGTTGAAGGACCTGCTGCCACGGTTGGAGGCGTTCAGAACTGCCGAGCCCTGAATCCCCAGCCGGATTCATTGTCTGTGATCACGGCGTACGAATTGGGGCAAAGGCTCTGCGGGCCCTCGGCGGCGCCGGAGAGAACAATGATGCAGACGAGGTTTCCACCTTGCTGGGACGAAGAGGCCGTCGCGGAGGACGAGGCGGCCTTCGAGGTGTCAGAGTGAGTAAGTTGAAACTCATTTGTGTGTTCCGCCGACCCCGCTGGCCGGTACTTTGCGAAGTACCGGGTGACTTGGTCGCAGCTTACTCGCTGGGACAGCTTGAACGACGCCTCTCGAAGTTTCAGCTCCCTCTCGACACCGTACTGCACATGATCGACGCAACGGGCGAAGGATGGGGACTGTACACGGAGTTGGCAGCGGTCTCGCCGCTCGTCTTGAAGAAAAGGTGGACCAAGGCAGAACTGCTCGAACTCTACCGAGGGAGCGCGACCGGCAGACGCGTCGGCACTCGGTCCACGGACAAGGCATTGTTCCGGCAGCGGCTGGGCACCTTGATTCTGCTGATTGCTGATCTCATCAATCAGGGAAGCCGTTTCAACGAGCGCGCCGTCCCGCGAGCCGGTTCATTCAGCCGAGCGTCAAGCGGCCGTTCGGGGCGACGGGGTCAGCGTGGCGCGCAGCATCACGTTTGAAGAGACCATGCATTTTCCAGTGGAGAAACGGTTGCAGCTCACTGAGGAGATCTGGGACAGCACCTGCGCGAGTCCATCCCATCAGAATTGATACCCCTGCTTGAGCCAGTAGTGCCAGTCCTCAATGGCCTGAACGGTCTGCTTGTCAGCGGCGACTGGCTTCAGTTGTGACAGTGGCACGCCTAAGTCGTCTCCCTTCGAACGGATCACGACGAACATTTCATGTTCGCACTCCTCCTCTGGGGCCATGGACTTGACGTCGACCTCATCCTCGACCCGCAGTGGGGAAATGGCCCGCCTGGCGATGCATTTGGCCTTGAACGGGAACTGGAGCTTGTCCTGGAGGTAGTAGTGCCAGCCCATGGCCCGTTCGGATTCGTTGTAGCAATCGACAACGATCTCCATGATAATGCGTTCTTCGCGTACGGGGTCACGCCTCGCCTTTGGCACGAACCACTCCAGCCGCTGGGGAAATCTCCCGAGCCCCCACGCCCTCAGCGCCCTCCTCGCGCTCCGGATCGAGGCTCACGACAAAGCGCCTCGATCTGTTGCTTCCTGTTCATTGATAGCTCTCCGTACCACGTGTAGCGTGCTTCTACCTCCTTGCGGCCGTCGGGTGAGCGCAAATCCAGTCAGGACGCGGGTTTCAGCTTTTGGGCCTGTGCTTCTTGAGCGTGTAGCCCCCTGACCAAGTTCGCAGCTGCTCTTTCGACCACACCGGGCTTCCTGATCGAGTTCGTCAGTCCATCTCGCTGACTCATCGTGGCTAGGCCAGTCGGCCGGCCGCCCCTCAGCGACCGGGCGTGGGTGGTGGGGCACCGAGATGGTAGAATCGAGGCATGGCGAGATCGGCGAAGGAACTGTTTGAAGAAGCCTTGCGGCTCGATCCAGAGCAGCGCGCCGCGCTCGCGGGCCTACTGATCGAGAGCCTCGAGCCCGAGTCGGAGGAAGGGGTCGAGCAGGCATGGCTGACGGAGATCGAGCGCCGCATGGTCGAGCTTGATTCTGGCTCCGTCGAAACCATTCCTTGGGAGGAGCTAAGGGCGCGGCTGTACAGCCGCTCCAGTGGCCCGGGCCGCCGTTAGGTTTCACTCGGCGGCCGCCGAGGAGGCAGAAGCAGCCTACGAGTGGTACGCGGAGCGCAGTTCAGCGGCGGCGCATGGTTTTCGGGAGGAACTGCGGCATGCCGTTGAGGCGGTGGCCGAAGCACCGGAGCGATGGCCTCGATATGGCGCTCACGCTCGGCGCTACCTTTTTCCCCGATTTCCCTTCAGCCTAGTCTACCGGCTGCGTGCTGACGAAGTCGAGGTTGTCGCAGTCGCCCATGGCAAGCGTCGGCCGGCTATTGGCAGCCGCGCGTGCGGCGCGTTCCCTAACCTCTTGCTCCAGTGTCATCACTTATTCAACCTACACTTGAATAACAGACGACACACGGGCTGAGTGGCAACGGCTTGTGCAGACGGCGCAGGGCGTGATACGTTGTATGACATGAGCAATGTCGTTACCATCCGATTGGATCGTGAGTTGGCTGGCCGTCTCGCCCGCATCAGCAAGCGACTGGGGCGGACGCGAAGCGATGTCGTGCGCGACGCTCTACGTCGGCAGTTGGCGCTTCTGCAATTCGAAGACCTGCGAAAGCGCCTCGCGCCATTCGCCGAGGCCCAAGGGTATCTCACGGACGAGGACGTCTTCCGCGACGTCTCGTGAGGGTCTTCCTCGACACCAACGTGCTCGTCAGCGCGTTGACTACCCGTGGCCTTTGCGCGGATGTCCTTCGTGTTGTGCTTGCGGAGCATGATCTGATCCTCGGTGAGGTTGTCCTGGACGAGCTTCGGCGTGTCCTCACCGAACGGTTTCGTGTTCCACCCCAGCGGGTGAGGGAGGCGGAGACCTATCTGCGGACGTTCGAGGTCGTAGCCCGTCCGACGAGGCCCGCGGACGTCCGGGTTCGAGATGAGAGCGACCGTTGGGTGCTCGCTTCTGCGTTGGCAGGCCGCGCCGATGCCTTGGTGACCGGCGACGCGGATCTGCTGACAGTAGGAGACTGGCAGACGATTCGCGTCCTGAGCCCGCGGGCCTTTTGGGAGGAACTCCGGCGTGGAAGCGCTGGCTAACAACGCGAGGAACCTGATAGCTCATGCCGCACGCCGCCTCGCCCCCGAAGAGAGCTCTGCGGCGCCGGCTTGAGTCGTCGGAGTCTCCTACCGTCCCTTTGTTCCTGATGGTCAAGAACCGGCCCGTCTCCTGACCATGCCCGGAAGTGTCGCCTTGCTTCTTCGAAGGAGATGAGCTCTTCTCCATCTCGGACCTCGCTCAAATAAATGGCGTAGGCGAGTCTTGCTCGGTCAAGTCCAGGGGGCAAATGCAAGACAGCAGGGTCTCCTACGTAGGCCAAGCGGAACCGCGCAAGCATTCAGCACCTTAGGCACGAGCGGGCAGCAGACAGAAACCTGTGGTCTGCCTATTCGGAGAATGCGCGGGCGGGGCACAAACGGGACAAACCCGGCGTGACTCAAACGCCGACCTACCGCCCCGTAGCGCGCCGGCCTTCGCCGGCATCCGGCACGTCACAGCGCAGCGTCTGCTCTAGCACCATGCCCTGCGGTGCGATTCGACGGCGCTTTGGCGAGCGCTGGCGTCGAGAGGGGTAACTAGCCGCAGCGCGGTCTCGACCGGTTCACTCTGTAGCTCTCGATTGGGAACCGGCGGCGACGCTGGCTCGCGCTCACCTGAGACGTCTAGGAGCGAGCCATGTGAGGCGCCACACCGTGACGGCCGAAGAGACGCCAGGACGATGCCCCATTCCCCCTAAAGGCACCGGTGCAGAAATCCGGGCAAGGCGCAAGCCTGAATCAAGGGCTGCGCCAGTTGGTGCATGAGCAGGCATCGTCTCCGGATAGGGCGAGGGACCAGGTGTGTGTCCTCGAAGGAGCGCTTCGCCGCACCATTGCCGAGCACCAGGCGCTCTGGCTCTTATCGGAGTAGTCGGGGCACCGCCGGTGGATACCCTGGCCACATGCAGAAGCACGGCCGAGCACCAGAGCAGCGCCGGCACCCGCTCCAGTCATCACCCCAGCGACCCGGGCCGGATGCGGGACACGGGCCGGACCGGCTGGTCATGCTAGCGAAGGGGCGGGACCGGTCACTAATTCGGTCAGGGCGCGAGTTTGCGCGTTTGGGCCCGGGGCCTAGATTCCCACCACCGGGGCTGCGGTGGTCCACCGGTCCACGGGTGGGGCCCGGGTAGACCGCACGACTCCTCCCAGCTCCTTGCAGCTCACAGTGTGCCGCTAAGACGCCCGCCCCTACCCCGCGCTTCGCCCACCGCGTGGTTACGTCTCAGCCGTCCCGGCCACGCAGGCGTCCATGCGATCGAACGCCTGCGACAGCCCGTCCCGCAGCTTGCCCAGTTCCTTCTCCAGCTCATCCGTCCCCTGGTCGACCGCGTTTCTGATCTGGGTGATTTTGCCTTTGATGGACGTAAGACTGGCCAGCAGCTTGCGCGCCGCGGCGATCTCTTCTCGGACCTTGCCCGGATCGATCGTCCTGGCCTCGGCCAGCGCCAGGTCCCGCAGGACCCAGAAGCGGGCGGCCCGATACGCCAGCTCCAGCGCCGCCGCGTCGGGGCTGTCCTTGTCGTACAGGCACAGATACAGGCTGACGCCGTGCTCGCTGAATGGCCCGGTACCTGCCGGCATGTGCTCCGCCCTGCTGTTACACAGCGATCGCCGCAGCCGCGCAGCGATTCTTCCTGGCCTCGTCCAGCTCCCTGAGGATCGGCGTCAGCCCCAGCGGCCTATCCTTTGCCTCCAGGACCAGACGCACCGGCGGCCCGCCGGTGTCGCGCATGTTGACCGCAATCACGACGTCGCCGACCTTGCTCCCGCCAATTTCGGGCAGGTCGCCCGTGGGTTCGACGCTGTCGCCGAAGTGGCGTGCGATCCGGGACGTGGCCTCGAAGACGAGATCCTGATACGCGCCGCCCTTGATGGCGCTCTTCTCGAGCGCCTCGGCGCGCGCTTGCTGGCCCGCCAGACGCGCCTCGACCTCGGTGCGGTAGTTCTCCAATTGGGTCTTGATCGCGTCGAATCCCTCGCGCAACTCCTGCCGCCACTTGTGAAGCGGACTGTTGGGATTGGTCAGGTCGAGAGTCTTGTACAGCGTTGACCCCTCGCCATCCAGATGGGCGGCCAGCAGCTCCTTGATCCGGCTGACCGCGCTGTCCCGGCGCTCGGGATTGAAGAGGTCGGCCACCTGCCCGCCTTCGCCGAGGTACTGGTTGAGAGCGCGGTTCAGCGCGCCGTCCTGACCGAAGATCTTGTCCAGCGACTCGCTCACCTCGCGCACCCGCTGGTCGAGTTCGCCCTCCACTTGGCTGACGAGGCGCTGGAACTCGCGCTCGATGTAGTCCACGTTGACAGAGAGGCCGGTGGCCCGAAGCGCCAGCACGCCGATGCGCAGGGCGTTTTCGAGGAGGGCCGCGAGGTCGGCATTACGGCCCTCGGTCACAGAGGCGGCGTGTTCCTCGAAGAACTTGACGATCTCTGGCGTCTGCGTGTCCCAGTGCCGGACCTCGAGGCTGCCCTCGGCCACGATAACTGCTGCCTCACGCCTCGAGTGATCTATTGATGCAGCGGCGACTGCCATGGCGCTCACCCCGTCCCTATGCTGTGCCCCTCATGCCTCTTGCCCAAGTCGCTGGTGGTTCGCCGCTCCCCTACTGCTGCGGTTTCTCCTTGTTCGCGGCATTCTCTTCGCGGGCCTTACCCTCGCCCAGTACTTCGAGTGCCGCCTCCTTGAGGACCGGCAGGACTTGGCGCGCGAGCTGCAGGCTGGCATCGACATCCGCCAGCGGCACAGCGTGCAGGCCGCCGTACACCGCCCGGTGACGCTCGCGACGCAACAGATCGGCCTGACGCAGCAGGGCCGCCTGCCCGGGCAGCGCCAATCTCGCGAACTGGATCGCGGTGCGGTGGTGTCCATTGATGCGAGGGCGATAACCGTGGGCGGCCATGAGTGCAATACAGCCGTTGTAGATTGATTGGTGAGCGATCGTCAGCGCCCAGGCCGGATCATCGTTGCGGAGCTTCTCCGCGGTGCGGAGGTCCTTCTCCATCCGCGCCAGCAACGCCTCAACGTCCGCGGGCTTGGCGGCGATGCGGTCGAGCTGTGGTTCAAGCTCTGCGAAGCGATCGCTCATCGCCGATCAGAAGAATCTTGGGCGACCGGAGGAGCTCTTCGACGAATCCCTCGCCGGCGGAGATCCGAGCCCGCCACTCGTCCATCGTCATGGTGACGAGGTTTATCTCGCGCCCCAGGCGGCGTTCGGCATCATCGAGCGCGGCGGCCAGCTTCTCGCGGTTGGGCGTCCCCAAGACGAACAGGTCCAGGTCGGACGTCGGCCGTTCCTCGCCCTTGGCGACGGAGCCGTAGATGAACGCCACGTCCACGCCGGATGTTCCGGCCAGCGCATCATGGAGGATCTCCCCCAGCCCGGAGGTCTTGTACACCATCTGTTTGAGCTCAAGGAACAGTGGGTGACGGTCATCGATCCGGTAGTACCGCTGCCTCCCTTCCGGGCGGGCGATGAGCACTCCCAACCGTTCCAGCCGGCGCAACTCGTAGCGGACGGATGAGTCCGCCAATCCCGTCATGCCGGTCAGTCGCTGCGCGTAAAACTCCTGGCCTGGATGGGTCACGAAGATCGTGAGCAACCGCGCACGGCTCCTCGAACCGAGCAGCCTCTCGAGGGTTCGGAGGCCGGTGCCGCTTGCTTTGGAGATGGTAACAGGCATGAGTGCGTCTCCACGAAATCTTAGCGGAAATCCGCAAGTTCCTGGTCGATCAGTTATCCACTATAATACCGTGGAAATCCTCGAAATTCTAGTGGGAAACCCTAACGCCCGAAGAGCCCCGAGTGACTGTCGCTCCTCAGGATCGCGGATCAAGGAATCCGCCTGCTCTTTTCCTGTTGGCCAGAAGCGGGATCGACAACCATTCGACTGTCGGTCCAAGAGGATCCGTCGGTACACCCCAACTCCCGCGTGCCACCAGGTAGACGGCATCGAAGTTCGGTGTGATACCAAGAGCAGGGATACCGTCTGGTATCCTGCCGACGAGCGAGATCGGGGAAAGCACGCTCGCCGCGTCCTGCCCATCTGCGACGACTAGCAGCCATACCTCATCGGCCCGGTGTTTTGCGGCCCTTCGCTGGTATGCGCCGAGTGATGTGATCTTTTTCATGATTGCTTCGTTCAGGTCGTTGGGCCCAATGCCGACAGCACTCAAGGGAATCCCAGTGTACACATCCTTGCCGTTCTGCAACCTGATAGGGTAGCGGAACGTCACTGCTCGCGCCGCGTCGCCAGCGACAGCAATTGAGGCAACGTACTGCCTAAGCGAGCTAGGGAGATCATCGCCACTGACGACCTTGGGCGAATCCAGTGTGCCAGAAGCCATCTGCGAGATAGCAGACCGGAGGCTGGCAATGACGCGTATCCTATCAGTATCCGTGACGGGCCGCCCCAGCACTTCGTGCATCGCAGCACGCCAGTAGACCGTTACAGAACAGCCGTCGGGAATCGCTGATGCCATGATCTGTCTCAATTCGTGCCATGCGGACTCTAGCCGGATTGGGACAGACCCGTGCTGTTCAATCGGACCTTGCAGGCACTTTGTTGCTTCAACAAGGACCCTAAGATTGTCTGAGCCTCGGTAAAAGACTACTAGCGCATCTGCGTCGTGGCGGTGTTCGTCGCCGCCGGGCCAGAGATGTACGTTCGGGCGCAGTCCCGTCTGCTGCGCGATCAGGGTTGCGAACGCCTCGACTGCCTGCCTCGTGATCTCGGTGTCGTCCTTCATCGGCATTCAATTAGGCACTACGCACCGGCCCCTCTGGATGGGCCGTCGAAGGGCTTAGATCCTTGCCTTCGACCCAAATCGGTGACCCCACAGGAAGCGAATTGGGCACATTGAAGAATGGTTCATTGTCAGTAGTCGATGGTCATTCATGTTCCTACTTGCAGGAGGAAAAGCAGTGCCGAAGCGGGGCTCTCAAGCGACCAGCCGGAGGACCAGACAGAATACATCAGCGAACCTTGGGTTCGAGGCCAAGCTCTGGCAGGCGGCCGACGCCCTGCGCAACAACATGGACGCGGCCGAATACAAGCACGTCGTCCTCGGCCTGATCTTCCTCAAGTACATCTCCGACGCATTCGAAGCCAAGCACGCGGAACTGGAGGCGCAGCGCAAGCATGGCGCCGACCCCGAAGACCCCGACGAGTACCGGGCCGCCAGCATCTTCTGGGTGCCGAAGGAAGCGCGCTGGTCGCATCTCAAGGCCAACGCGCCCCAGCCGACCATCGGCAAGCTCGTGGACGACGCGATGAGCGCCAGCGAGTGCGACAACCCTTCGTTGAAGGGCGTGCTACCCAAAGACTATGCCCGGCCGGGGCTTGACAAGCAGCGGCTCGGCCAGCTCATCAACCTAGTCAGCGACATTGGCCTGGGCAGTCCGGCAGACCGCGCCAAGGACATCCTCGGCCGCGTGTACGAGTACTTCCTCGCACAGTTCGCGAGCGCCGAGGGTAAGAAGGGCGGCCAATTCTACACCCCGTCCCGCGTGGTGCGGGTGCTGGTCGAGATGCTCGCGCCGTACAAGGGCCGCGTGTACGACCCGTGCTGCGGGTCGGGCGGCATGTTCGTCAGTAGCGAGAAGTTCATCGAAGCCCACAGTGGACGCCTCGGCGACATCTCCATCTATGGCCAGGAGTCCAACTACACCACGTGGCGCCTCGCCAAGATGAACCTCGCGATCCGCGGCATCGACGCGCAGATCGCCCACGGCGACACCTTCCACAACGACCGGCACCCCGACCGGCACCCCGACCTCAAGGCCGACTACGTGCTGGCGAACCCGCCCTTCAACGACAGCGACTGGCGCGGCGAGCTCTTGAAGGACGACAAGCGCTGGAAGTACGGCGTGCCGCCAGCGGGCAACGCCAATTTTGCCTGGGTGCAACACTTTATCCACCACCTGGCGCCCATGGGGCTCGCGGGCTTCGTCCTCGCTAACGGCTCGATGTCGTCCAATCAATCAGGTGAGGGGGAGATCCGATCGCTTCCCGCTGCCTCCGTCGTTAAGCGGCCAACGGGGTCTCCGACGTCTTATCATCACTCTAGCTTGGCTGACACCGGTTAACCCGCTACACCAAGTCTGGCGGCGTGCGGACCTCTGGTTCACGCCGCCGTTAGACCCACTGCAAGTGGAGCGGCGCGAGGCTGACTGGCAGGCTGCTCAACGAGGCACGGTCCAGCACGAGGTTCTTGAAGGAGACCGTGCAGCCGTGTTTGTGGACGACGATAGCCTCGAGATCCACATCAGTTGCCGACCCCATGCAGGTGCTCTCGAGGATCCGGTTCCATACGCGCTTGCTACGACACTTGAGGTGGCGCAAGAGATCGGCGTCGATATCTACGAGGAGGTTCGGGTGCGCGTCCACGCTGCACGGATCGCGGTCACGCCAGGAACTGGGCAGTAGAGAGACCCCCCGGCTGTCAACGGACGCCATCTACTTCAGAATCGGAGTTGCCGCAACGTCCTCACTGACGAGCAGGTCAACGCGACCAAGCAGTCGCACGAAAGCCGACGCCTGCCGCCCCAGGAAGCTCAGTTGCCAGGTGGTGATATCGAGCCAGGACGGGTCCCGAATGGATCCTCAAGGGAACACCCTACGAGCGTGGACGGCGTAGCCGGGCCATCGCCCTCAGCGGGCTAACCGCCGCCACCATCTCCGCCATCGCCTCCTGCTCCTGCGCGAGATGAATGTACCGCTTGGCCACAGGCGTGTTCGGCGCCCATCCCATCTTGATCTCCAAAGCCGTCCGATCCTTCGCCAGTGCCGCCATCGTTGCGGCGACTGCGCGCAGCTTGTGCGGGTGGAACGAGCCCTCCCACCCATAGCGCCGCTTGATCCGCTGGAAGATGTGCGAGACCGCGTCGGGCGTCAGCGGCTCGCCGTCGTCGGTGATCCAGAGTTCGCGCACGTCCTCCTTGCCGAGCGCCTGCAGGTATTGCTCCCGCTCATCCAGATAGTACCGCAGCAGGTGGCGGACGCTGTGATAGAACAGGTGCCGCGTCTCAGCCTCGCGGCGAACCTTCTGCACTGTCGTCGCGCGGGCGAACTCGAGGTCGATGTCCTCGACCCTCACCAGACCCTCGCGGCGGCGCGCGCCTGTCTCGATGTACCAGAGCACCAGCGCGGAGTCGCGCAGTCGGACGAAGTCCGGCGCCTTCGCCCCGGGCGGGAAGACGTCGGCCTTCATCTGCTGGAGGAGCCGATGGAGCCGGTCGGCCCGCGGCAGCTCAGGACGCCGCCACACCGCGCGGAT
>JBOGSE010001006.1:0-7933 GCA_050694895.1 bacterium
GGTTCGTCAGTAGAAACTGTGGGCAAGTTTTGGCTCAGGAAGCTTGCCAAGTACGTGATACAGAGCGAGTTCTGTCATTTTGAAGGTCCGAAATCCGTATGCTTTTCTCATAGTGACTTTGGCTTTGTTGTTTAGTCCCTCGACAATGCCGCTGGAGAACTCCTTTTTGGCGCGGAAGTAGTTGAGCAGCAGCTCGCGATGGTTGCGCACGGTGCGGGCGAATTTCTTGAGCGGATCGATACGCGAGCGCATCACCTCCTTGCACCACTGATCCAGGAATTTACCCGCCCAGGCCGGTGACTCGTAGTCCCAGAACTGTTGGAAGTATTCCTTGAACAGGTAGGCGCGCACGCTCTTGAGGTTGTAGCGCAGGACATCTCGCAGCTTGATGCGCTGTGGGTCGGTGAGGTTCTCTGGTCGTTTGAGAAGACACCAACGCGATTTCTTTAGCACCGGATCAAAGCCGTCCTTGACCAACTGACGCGCCTCGCCAGCGCGAATCTCGTCGATGGCCACGTTGAGCTTGGCGACAACATGAAAGCGGTCCAGGATGTTCAGGGCGCCCGTGCAGTTCTGTTTGATCAAGTCCAGGTAGGGCTTCCACATGTCCGAGCACACGAACTCGATTTTGCTGGCCAGGTCCTTGCCGATCAGATCGAAGAACTTCTGAAACGCCTCCTTGGTACGTTTCTCGCCCACCCACAGCAGACGCGTGCAGCCAGCCTCTATCTGATAGACCAGCGTCAAATACTCATGCCCCTTGCCGTAGGTGATCTCATCGACGCCGATGGCCCGAATGACTCCGAGCTGGCGATGCTCCAGTCCCCACTGCACGACATAGGCCACCGCCTGCTGGACCTTCTCCCAACTGGTGTGAAAGGACTGCGCGGTCTCTTTCCAGGACAGCTTGCGCGCCCAGTGGGCCAGGTACAGCATGTAAGCCTTGGTCAACTGGTGTTTGCCGGTTGACCAGGGCACCTCCTCAACCTTGACGCCGCACTGTCTGCACGCCACGCGCCGCATGCTGTACAGTAAAAATACCGCAAAGCCCCAGATGGGGATGAACTCGAAACGGCGCTGGGACAACTGGTCATACCCGCTGGCTGGCTTGTGACACACTGAGCAGCAAGGCTTGGAGCCGGTGCGCGGACGCACGTCAATTTCGATAGTGTTGGTGGTTTTGCACAACCGTGCTGCGGCGTAAACAAAGCCGGGGAAATGGTGGCAAGCATTGAGTAAGCGAGTCAGAAGCATGGGCAACAAGAATCCAAAAGTTCGTCAAGGGAAAACCATGACCGTTGTCCCGACCATGACCCTGGCGCAGTATTGTCCAGACTTGGAGGCTTGGCCTGAGCGTTGGAAGTTTGATGAGCACGATATTGCTGCGGGACAGGACATCGTCGAATTCTTCAGACCGTTCTTGCTCAAGCTGCTTGAGCAAAACCTGTCAATCAAGACGTTGCACTGCCATCGCGACCGTCTCTGGCTCCTGGGCGGCGAACTCATCCGCAAGCGCTATGACGCCCCCGAGCTGGAGAAATTGTCGACCGCCAATGCAATAGCATTGTTGATCGAAGAAGACGGCGGCCCTTTGATCTGGCCACGCATTACGCAGACTGAGCAAAACTCCTTCGATGCATCCTGCCGCAAGCTCTACAAATACCTGAACTCAGACCAGATACCTGTTTGACAGAGAAAAAATTACCCACAGATTCCGCTGACGAGCCGAAATATAAGAACCAAGTTTCATTTTGTCTCCTTCGGAATCATGGGATGTCCACGGTGCATCAAGATGCCTGTCGGGCTTGCGGGATGTCGGCTGCAAATTGGCCGCAGCGGTCCACTTTTTCGCTTTCTCCGCCCCAAGTCCGACAGACTTCTGATAGGAAAAGCCAGTCTATCGTCCGATCAGCCATACTCCTATAGAATGAAACTCATATCAGATATTTGAAATTTGCATGCTATTCCATGGAACTAAAGACACTTCATGCATTTGTCAAAGTGGCAGAGTTTGGCAATATCTCCCAAGCCGCCATTTCGCTCGGCCTCACGCAGCCGTCACTGAGCCGCATCATCGCGTCGCTGGAAAGCGACTTCGGCGGACCGCTTTTTTATCGCACCGGACGCGGCGTCACACTGACTGAAACTGGAGAAGTGGCGCTTCCGCGCGCACGCGCCATCGTTATCAATAGCGATCAGCTAGCGGCCGACATGCGCGACTTGGGCAAAGCACCATCCGGGATCGTGACCGTAGCGCTGCTGCCGTCCTTGGTGCAAGAACTCGCTGGCGATCTGTTCGAACAGGTGCGGCAAAAGTATCCCGAGGTACGGCTACGCATGCTTGAAGGATTCAGTAGCCAAATCGAAGAATGGCTAGGCGACGGCCGGGCTGATATTGCGCTGCTCAGCCGCTACCGCGAGGTGCAAGCCGATGGCGAGGAGGTGTTGAGTTTTTCCCAATTAATGCTGGTCGGGATCGCGGGCGGTGGCAGGCGACGCGAGACGATCAAATTCCGCGAGCTTGCAAACTTCCCTCTTGTGCTACCGGCCAACCCAAACGGCTTGCGCGTCGCTGTCGACGCTGCGGCGCGCCGCCTGCGTATCGAAATTCACGTGGTATCCGAAGCCGACTCGCTACAGGCCCAGAAGGAAATTATCCGCCGCCGGAATTGCTATGCAGTACTTAGTCTGCAAACTGTCAGCAACGAGGTTGCGCAAGGCTTGTTTGAAGCGCGCCGCATTGTCGAGCCGGAACTCCCACGGCTGGTGGTGATGTCGACTACCACGCAGCGCCCGCTGAGCCGTGCGGCACGGGAAGTATCGCGGATTGTGCGTCGGCTGATCGCTGCGTCGACAGGTCATCAGCCTCCGTCAACATAGGGAACAGCAGTGATGGCGGAAGACCTCGCCGCAGCCTTACGCCTCTACGGGGTCTATTTGTTTTCGGTGCAATAAGTCCCGGGAGCGTTCGATTTGGTGGGTTGATACATGAAGCATATAACAACTGAATTACAATTGTTATATGCTTCAAATTGACTAAATTCAATAAATTAGCTATGATTGAAGCATTGAACGAGCTTTATATAGGCGTTTTATTCTTCAATAAATTTACCCAGCTATCTTGGAGACCCGCTCACATGAACCAGTCCATGGAACTTGCGGTAGTTCGCGAGGCGCTGCAGTCACGCCTACTTGTCGAACTGATGGGCAATGCAATGCACAAGGAGTTGGTGCTTAAGGGCGGCATGGCAATGCGCGCCGTATACGGCAGTGTGCGCTACACGAAGGACATCGACCTCGACGCGGACCTTAAGTACTCGAAGGCGCGCGTGCATGGCATCGTCAAGCGCTCAATTGAGCGCGCGGTGTCCTCTGGTCTCATCACAAACGCTAAGGTCACGGAGCCAAAACAGACCGAGACCACGCTTCGCTGGAAGATTGTCGGTACCCAACCAGGCAGTGCCGCGCCCCTGAATCTGACCGTCGAAGTCTCCCGCCGCGCGACCATTGCCAACGGCCACATCATCGAGGTGCCGTTACCGGCTGCTTACGGAGGCGGCGCTCCAGGCGTCAAGGTCCAGGTCCTCGACTCCCAAGCCATCGCCGTCACCAAGGTACTGGCCCTGACGGACCCCAAGCGCATGGCCCCGCGTGACCTTTACGACCTGCACGTGCTCATAGAAGCCGAAGTCGAAGACCCGTCGCACCTCCTTCTAAGCCTGCCAGATGCCGGCGAGCGCCTACCTCAGGCGATGGCCGAACTGTGGCCGAAGATTGAGGCCATGACTTACGAGCAGTTCAAGAGCGACGTCATCCCGTACCTGCCCGACAACGTGGCCAAAGCCATTGATGAGGATGCCTTCGAAGATATGCGGCTGCAGGTTGGCACAAGCGTAGAAAAGTGGCTGAAAGCCGCGACCGAGGCACCAGGGACAGCACTGCTGCGTACCCCCCCCGGCGACTAAGGTGCATGGAGACGAGCCATGAGCAACTCCAACCTGCGCAAACACCCAATCGCATCACCCACCGTGTCGGCCGGAGCCGGCCACCGCGGTGGTGCTGACTGGAAGTTCGCTCTCCTGGGTGGCCTCGCCACCCAAAGCGCCCCCCGCATCTTCACCGCGGCCGAGCTCCATCGCTTCGCACAGGACTACCGGCCTGGCGCTTCGGCGAGCACGGTGCGCACCGTCTGCGACATGCTGGTCTCGGCCGGTGCCCTTCGCCGCGTGTCCTCTGGCTTGTTCCTCAACCGCCGTGCCGTGCCACCGGCCGAGTTGACTGAAGTCGCAGCACACATCCGCTCAGGTGCGGTCATTTCGCTGCACTCGGTGCTGGGTGAATGCGGCTTTTTGAACAACCCGTCAGCCCTCGTTGTGGCTGTGCTTCCGACCTCTTCAACCAAGCGGCCAAACTTGGGCGACGTCGAGACATCCTCCGGCAACACGTTCCGCTTCTTCGGTTTAGCTGAGAAGTTTTTTCCTCTGACATCGCAAGAGCGCTGGGAGATGTTGCAGCCGGGCCGGCCATGCGAGATGTTCCGGCCCGAGGCCGCACTCCTGCAGTGGCTGCACCTGGCGAGCATGCAGCGCAGTACTCTGACCATGCCGCCATTGGACGTCGACATGGAGCAACTCGACCAAGAACTGTTGGACAGGTTAGCTGAACGTTGGGGTAGCGGGCGGCAGTTCAAGGACTGGCTTACTCGAGCCCAGATAGCCAATTTCGGCGAAGAAACCGAGAGAGGACGGTCACCCGCGCCGGTAGCTCCTACTCAAGACGCTTTGGATAAGTCGGCCGCAGCACGTGCACGTCTGATGTCCCGCCGGGCAACGACACGATGAGGGCGGCTGCACCGGGTTGCGCCATAGTGTCCCGGTTGTTTACCGACCGGGTAACTAAAAACCTCCGAGCGGACGCTGCAGCAGCGTTGAAACCCGTGTCAGCATTGGCTCTCCTGAGTTCTTTGGGTCACCAGCGTAGTAAAACCCATTGGCTTCTTTCGCATCCCGTCCTCGTAGGTGACGGGTTCGGTGACAACTGGGTGTTGAAGCAGCCGGTAGAACAGCATGCCGCGCAGGGCCGAAGCGCGGCGATTGACGCGGAACACGGCACGTCTAGTGTAGTGCTTGTAAATTAAAGGAACTTATTGTTGAAAGATCTCTCCAACGAGAACTTTGTTTTTCACGGAGACCACCATGCGCGTAGCCAGTGCGATTGAATTGAGCGGCGAACAACGGGCCAAACTGCTCAAGGTGGCGCACTCTCAGACAGCGAGCGTGCGGCTTGCCCGGCGCTGCGCCATTGTGCTGCTGGCTGATGATGGATACGACAACCTCACCATTGCCGACATGCTCGATGTTGGTCGCATTCAGGTCGCGCGCTGGCGCGAGCGCTTTGCCGCTGCCGGGCTGGCTGCCATCGAGAAGGACCTGCCGCGCGGCGGGCGGCCCACCGACCGCGCCAAGGAAGCGCAGATCGTGCGGCTGACCACCCAGAGCGCGCCTGAGGCAGCCACGCACTGGAGCACCCGTAGTCTGGCCAAGGTAGTCGGGGTGAGTGACACCATGGGGCATCGGGTGTGGCGCAAACACGGCCTGAAGCCCCATCTGGTGCGCGGCTTCAAGGTCTCGCGCGACCCCAAGTTTGTCGAGAAGCTTGAAGATATCGTGGGCCTGTACATGTCGCCCCCAGAGCACGCGTTGGTGCTGTGCTGCGACGAGAAGAGCCAGGTGCAAGCGCTGGACCGCACGCAGCCCGGCTTGCCCATGAAGAAGGGGCGTGCAGCCACCATGACGCACGACTACAAGCGCAACGGTACGACCACGCTGTTTGCTGCGCTCAACGTGCTCAATGGCCAAGTCATCGCCCAGTGCCAGCAGCGCCACCGCCACACCGAGTGGTTGAAGTTCCTCAAGCAGATTGATCGCGAAACACCCAAGAGCAAGACACTGCACCTGATTGCCGACAACTACGCCACCCATAAACATCCTGTCGTGCAGAGCTGGCTGGACAAACATCCACGCATTCATATGCATTTCACGCCTACTTCGGCATCGTGGCTGAATATGGTCGAGCGCTTGTTTCGCGACATCTCCGAGAATCGCCTGCGCCGTGGGGTGTTCACCAGTGTGCCGGAGTTGATCGAGGCTATCGAGGAATACATCGCTCGCCACAACACCAACCCGAAGCCGTTCATCTGGACCAAAAGCGCTCGCGATATCTTGCAAAAGGTCATTCGGGCCAACAGTCGGTTAAGTTCCAAACAGAATGAAGCACTACACTAGCTCGCGGCTACCCGGCGGCCGGCTCAGCAGCATGGTCATCATGTCAAGCGGGCTAACACCGCCGCTGCAAGTGAACCGATCTCGATCGATCTCCACCAAATGATGCGAGACGACCAGCCCAGGGAAGTGTTCGAGCAGAAAGTCGCGGTCCTCCCAGTGGATCGTGCAGCGATAGCCGTCCAGCAGACCCGCATGCGCCAGAAAGAAGCTGCCGGTGTCGACGCCGCCCAGAACCACGCCTCGCGACGACTGTCGACGCAGCCAATTGGATATTTCGCCGATGCCGCGCTTGGGGATCGGGTTGGAACCGATCACGAAGGCCGCGTCGAGGTGACCACTGTCGCTCAGCGCGAGGTCCGGCAGAACGCGGATGCCATCACTCGACGCGACTGGTTCGGTTGCCGTGCCCAGCGTGACGTACTCATAGACCTTGCGGCCGAGCACGCCATTGGCCAGCCGCAGCGGATCGACCACCGCGGCGAGTGCGATGAGCGAGAAATTGGGCACCAACAGCAAGCCATAACGCCGGAATTCGGTTGCGGGCTTGCGCGAGTCTTTTGTTGGCTTCTTGCTCGCCATACGGATTGGCCTCCAGACCTAAAGGCGCAACGTGCTGCGTCGTGAACCAAAGCTGACAGCGGTCCCATCCCGGCGACTTGAAGAGGGAATCCGCAGCTCGCTTGTCGCAAACCGCACATTGCTTGTCGCAAATGATAAGGCGAGTTTGTCTATTCCCAAAGAAGATTCCGCCTACATCGAACTTTTCCGAACGCGCCAGGACCCCATGTTCAGCTATAGCTGGCCCCTGGCGATGTGGTGGTCTTCTGCCGACCAGCGCCAGAGGGGGGACTGGAAAAAATGCTGCCGGCGCTTCCGTCGCTTCTGGTCAGCATCCTTGCGCTATTGCTGGCAGGATTGTCTTTTCGCTACAGCCGTCGAAAGGACTCGGCCGCGCGTCAGCAGTCCATCCAGGACGACTTCTGGTTGCGTAAGGTGATCTCACCCGCAGCGATCGAGCCTTTTGTAAAGTTCAGCAGCAATGTCATCGCCGGGCTGCCTCGAATCGATGGCGAAGGGATCAGCGCAGCGGCAGTTGCTCAGTTTTTCAGGGACCAGCAGGCGCAGCTAATTTGATTTCCAGTTTGCCTTTGCCCTCATCGAGGTTCTGGACCCCGAGGTCCTCGAGGCGATTCGAGCGGATCTCCAGCGCTTTGAAGACATTTTGGCCGAGTACACAGCCGGCGTCAGCGCGGCTCTCGGCTCAGATGCCCAGGCGCCTGCACCCGATAGAGCAGCAGCGCTGGCAGAACTAAATGCCTGTCGCAAGGATTTGCTCGGACGCATTCAGGCCCACCAGGCCCCGGCTCGGATGGAGCGCCGCGACCTAGCCGAAGAGGATCAGCGGCGAGTCGCGGCAGGTCCGTACCTATCCGACATTGGTTGCGTCCAGCGCGTCTTTAGCAACCGCCAGGAACCCGGTCGGGTTGAGTGGCAAGCATTGTCTGGGTCGCGCACCGCCTAGAAAGGGGTGATCTCGGTTTCAGCGCAAAAAGTAGCGGTATCGCAGTAGGGTAACCACCTACCCATCCATCCCTGCCTCTCATTGCAGTACACCGACCCAGGCCTGCGACCACCAGATCACAAGACCA
>JBOGSE010001007.1:0-2669 GCA_050694895.1 bacterium
TCAGAAAGATGAAAGCACCATTCGGTTTCGGGTTGGCGCTCTGCGCCATGATCGTCGGAATCGGTTTCGCCGGCATCGCATCGGCCGAGGCGGTCCCGCAAGGGACCTACTGGCTCCATGGCGCCCCCATCATCAGCACCCGCACGGTGAGCGGGAACGATTCGATCGTGATTCAGGGCGGGCAGATCTCGACGCTCTCCGGCTGCCCGAAGACGCCGGTCACGATCCGACGCGGCGATGACGGCTACGGCGTGAGCGCGACGTGGAAGACGTGCGGCGGCCACAAGAAAGTGAAGCTCATCGGGAAGATCGATCTTGGGACGCTCGGCACGTTCACCGGTACGGTCATCTTCGGGATCGGCAACGAGATCGACTTCATCGGCACGATCGTGACCGGAGAGGCGATCCGGATCGGGACCTACAACACCAAATTTCTCCCCTCCGGCCCGCCCGCGAGCTACCAGAAGAACCCGCCGGATGCCGCGGAGAAGATCTCGGCGCGTATCCTCGCGAGCCGGTACGATTTCATCGCGCTCGAGGAGGTCTGGGACGAGGACGCGAAGTCGGACGACGACCCATACTACGGGTTCGTCGAAAAGCTAAAAAGTACCTTTCCCTACTATGTCCAGTACGTCAGCGGCGTCAATCCAGTCCCCCCCAATGCCCCGCACGAGGACTCCGGGTTGATGTTCTTCAGCCGGTTCCCCTTCGAGGATCTGCCGCATGACACCTATAAGGTCGACCCGGCGCTGTGCAGCCCGAGCAACTGGCCTCAGCCTTCTTTGTGCGACAAGGTCGCGTTCTACGAGTACGACAGTTGTGACGACAACGACTGCTTGGCCGAGAAGGGCGCCGGGTTCGTGCGTCTCCGGCACCCGAGCACGGGCCGGATCTACAACGTCGTTTTCACCCACCTGCAGGCGCCCTACTTCAACGACCCGCCCGACGAGATGCTCGCGACTTACAACACGCGCGCCGAGCAGCTCGGGGAGATCCAGACGCTTCTCGAGGGAACGCTCGATGACGTGAGCTTCCAGACCGAGGAGATCTACGTGATGGGCGACCTGAACATCGACGGGGATCTCGCCCATCCCAATAAGGGCGCGCCCCCGGCGAACCCCACGGTGCCCGACAAGTTCGTCCACAACAAGTACGAGTGGGCGCGCCAGTTCGACGCGCCGGGCTCGTTCTTCACCGATGCGCTGAAGGACATGTGGGCCTACGACACGTCACCCGACGATCGTGGCCTGAGCGCCCCGCGCAACTACGAGCCGTTCTTCTCGCCGCCAGAGGGACGCCTCGACTACATCCTCCGCAACGCGAACTCGCGCCTGTGCACCCAGCACCTGACGCTGGCCCACAATCTACGGTGGGGCGCGCCGTACGTCGAGAGCGGGCTCGGCCAGCCGGGCACTGAAGCCGGTGCGATGGAGCTGAGCGACCACATCGGGGTCACGGCCGACATCAACCGCCGCGCGCAGTACTGCAGTGCGCGCAGCCCGTGGATCACCACCATCGCCCCGGGCAAGGTGATCACACCGCAGGGGCAGATCCGCTACGCCGGCAGCATGCAATGGTTCCGATTCGACGAGCCGGGTACCTACGGCTTCACGACCGTCAACGGCGAGGTGGGGTTTCATGTCTACGAGAGCACCGATCTCTCGATGCCGATGGCGAACTACAAGGACCTGACGCGGGTTGCTAAGGACGAGCGCGGGAACTCTTACGAGCTCAAGATGTTCATCCTGCCGAAGGCCCCGTTCTACGTCCGCGTGTTCGTTCCCGAGTTCTCGGGCTGGACAGGCTCGTACAACCTCGTCGCGAAGCGCTACGACTGCTCCTCGAAGGAGGACGCCTGCCTGCTCAACCCACAACAGCAGGACCCCCGCGTCTTCCCTGCAGGCACGTTCGTGGGGAACGAGGACGCGATGTGGTTCGAGCTGCACACCGAGTCGACGGGCTGGGACAAGTCCGGTCACCCACGGGTTGATACGGCCCAGCCGCAGAAGCTGGCGTTCGAGGTCGATCGGATCGCTCCCGCGTCTCCCTTCGATCAGCTGGGAATGCAGATTCGTCGCGAGGACGGGACGACGATCGTGGCCTCGGATGACGACGCCGAGGATGACTTCGGCGAGCCAGACTACGGCTCCTCACCGACGGATCAGCTGATCGCCCAGTTCGAGGAGCCCGGCTCTGCGACCCGCTTCATCCAAGTGACGCGGTTCGATCCCGCCGTCGAGCAGAAGTTCCGCGTGCAATGGCGCACGAACCTGACGGTCTTGCACGGCTCGCAGGTCGGCGTGCCGAACGCGACGGCGCTCGACTTCAGCATCGCCGACCACGGCGACGCCGTCGGGGACGAGGAGTACTACTTCTGGCTGGTGGCCGACGGACAGACCGTCGTCGACGAGGTGCATCTCGGCGACTACAGCGAGCCGAGCAACGTCAGCATGGAGCCGTATTTCACCGCCGTCCGGTACGTCGACCAGGTGCAGGCCATCTGGGTCGAGGTCGATAACGACTACGACGGTGGCTACAACAGCCTCGATGATGACGACTTGCTCGAAGCCGACATCGGAGCCTTGAGCCGCGAAGCGCCGGGCGTCGTCGGCGAGCACCAGTTCATGGACGACGACGAGGAACACGGCTCGTACTACTTCAGCTACAAC
>JBOGSE010001008.1:0-11977 GCA_050694895.1 bacterium
AGAGGTCGAGGTCCTCGATCGGCATCGTCATCGCCCGCGCGCGATCGGGATCCTCGGTCACGCCGAAGGCGGCCCCCGTCCCGCTCTCGTCTGCGATCCCCGAGAACAGCCGGAAATGGTCGATGAGTATACGGGACGCCTCCTGCAGCGCTTCCTCGGGGCGGATCGCGCCGTCGGTCCAGATCTCCAGGACAAGCCGGTCGAGATCGGTGGCATGGCCGACCCGCGTATCTTCGACCGAGTAATTCACCTTCTGGATGGGCGAGAAGATCGAGTCGATCGGGATGACGCCGATCACGTGCTCGCTGCGGCGGTGCCGCTCGGCCGGGACGTACCCTTTGCCCCTCTCGACGACGATCTCCATAGCGAGGTGGGCGTCCCTGCGGTCCAGCGCTGCCAGATGCATGTTCTGGTTGAGGATCTCGACTTCGGGATCCTCCTGAATGTCGGCCGCCGTGACGTCCTTCTTGCCCTTGACGTCGAGGCGCAGCAGCTTCGGCTTGTCGGTGTACAGGCGGAGCGTCAGCTCTTTCAGGTTGAGGACGATCTGCGTGACGTCCTCCACCACGCCGGGAATCGTCGAGAACTCGTGCAGGACGCCGTCGATTTTCACCGACGTCACGGCCGCGCCCGAGATCGCCGCGAGCAGGATGCGGCGCAATGCGTTGCCCAGTGTCACGCCGAAGCCGCGGTCGAGCGGCTCGATGAGAAACTTGCCGTACGTATCGGAGAGTTCCGCGTACTCGACCTTCGGGGTCAGGGCCTCCGCCCAGATCGTGCCAATGCTCATCGCGCTACCGGCCTCCTCAAAACCGTCACACCGCGTCCGCCATCAGCGATGACGCCACACGAAACGTCATCAGCGAGAATAGTATTCCACGACCAGCTGCTCCTGGACAGGCACGTCGATCTCCTGGCGCCCCGGCAGGGCCAGCACCCGTGCCTCCAGGCGATTCGCGTCGAATTCGATCCACGACGGGGGCCGCCGCCCGGCGGTTGCGGTCGCGGCCAGCTCCTTCACCCGAGGGTGGAGGTGCTGCGGGTCGCTCGGGGCGATCGTTTGGCCGGGCCGGACCTGGTAGGACGGGATCGCGACCCGCGCTCCGTTGACCGCCACATGCCCGTGCGTCACGATCTGGCGCGCTTCCTTGCGGGAGGCGGCCAGTCCCAAACGATAGACGACGTTGTCCAGCCGCGTCTCCAGCAGCTGCAGCAGCCGGGTCCCGGTGACACCCTTGGACTTGGCAGCCCGCTGGAAGTATGTCTTGAACTGGGTTTCGTGCAACCCATAGATCCGGCGGAGCTTCTGTTTCTCGCGGAGGCGCACGCCGAACTCGCTCAGCTTCCGTCGCGAGACGCCGTGCATGCCCGGGGGCGCGGGCCGCTTCTGTACGGGACATTTTTCCGTGTAGCACTTCTCCCCCTTGAGATACAGTTTCATCCCTTCGCGCCGGCAGAGCCGGCAAACCGAATCTGCGTACCGTCCCATGCCTGCCTCCTCGACTCCGCGCCGCTACACGCGCCGCCGCTTGGGCGGTCGGCAGCCATTGTGCGGAACCGGCGTGACGTCTTTGATCAAGTTGACTTCGAGCCCCGCCGCCTGCAGCGAACGAATGGCGGCTTCGCGGCCGGCTCCGGGCCCACGCACGTAGACTTCCACCTGCCGCACACCGTGCTCCATCGCCTTACGCGCCGCGGTCTCGGCCGCGACGCTCGCGGCAAACGGCGTCCCCTTCCGTGACCCCTTGAACCCGGAGGTCCCGGCGCTGGCCCAGGCCACGACGTTGCCGCGCGGATCCGTGATCGTCACCAGCGTGTTGTTGAAACTCGACCGGACGTGCGCCACGCCCACCGGCACACTCTTCCGCTCGCGCTTGCGGGCTTTCGGCTTATCCGCCATCGATTATCCTCCTGCCGCCTGGGGCTTGGGTGCCGCCGCCGGAGCGGCGGGTGCGGCGGCCGCGGCCGGAGCCGCAGCGGCCGGTCCACCCGGGGTGGCCGTGCGCCGCCGGACGCCCACGGTCTTCTTCGGACCTTTGCGCGTCCGCGCGTTGGTGCGCGTGCGCTGACCGCGCACAGGCAGGCTCTTCTTGTGCCGGGTGCCCCGGTACGCGCCGATCTCCACCAGCCGCCGGATGTCCATCGCGACGTCGCGGCGCAGGTCGCCTTCGACCTTGTAGTTGCGTTCAATGTACTCCCGCAGGCGCGTCACTTCGTCCTCGGCGAGGGCCCGCACGCGCGTCTCGGGGCTGACGCCCGTTGCGCGGCAGATCACCTTCGCGCGGCTGCTGCCGATCCCAAAGATATACGGCAGCGCAGCCTCGACGCGCTTGTCCCGCGGAAGATCGACGCCAGCAATGCGTGCCATCGGCCTCCTCCTAGCCCTGCCTTTGCTTGTGCTTCGGGTTCTCGCAGATGACGAGCACCCGTCGCCCGCGCTTCACGATCTTACACTTCTCGCACATCCTGCGAACCGACGCCCGTACCTTCATCTCGCCTGCTCCTTGTGCTTCGCTTACCGATACCGGTAGGTAATTCGCCCGCGCGTGGGATCGTACGGCGAGAGCTCAACCTTCACGCGGTCGCCGGGGAGGATACGGATAAAGTGGATCCGCATCTTACCCGAGATATGGGCGAGCACTTTGTGCCCGCTCACCAACGAGACCCTGAACATCGCATTCGGCAGCACCTCGGCGATCGTCCCCTCGACCTCGATCGCGTCCTTCTTGGTCATGCGCTTTCCCGCGCCACGGCCGTCAGCGCCCCGCGAAGCTCTTCATCGGTCACCGCTCCGCCGTCGCGAAGACGGGCGGCGAGCTGTCCGGCCGGGCCGTGCGCGTCCAGGTGCTTGACGTTCTTGCGCTTCGGACGGGCGATGCCCCGCCGCTGCCCATCGGCGACGAGCACCGTGTCGGGGCCGGCGGCGCCGATCACGACGTAGCGGTCGCCGGCATCCCGGCCGGCGCGCGAAGTCACCACCATCCCAACCAACCCGCCCGACGTGCCCTCCACGGCGTCATCCACGATTCTTCAGTATATGAGGTCTGGTCCCGTTGAGTCCAGTGAGGACTTCCGGACCATTCTCGGTGATCGCCACGGTGTGCTCGGCGTGCGCCGACAGCGACCGATCGCGCGTGCGCACGGTCCAGCCGTCGCCTTCGACGAACACATCCGAGGTACCCATGTTCACCATCGGCTCGATCGCCAGCGTCATCCCCGGCCGCAGGCGCGGGCCGGTGCCCGGCTGGCCGATGTTGGGCACCTGGGGATCCTCATGCAGGGCCTCGCCGATGCCGTGCCCGGCAAATTCACGCACAGCGGAGAAGCCGGCGGCCTCGATCACCGACTGGATTGCCCATCCGACATCACCCAGCCGAGCGCCGGGTCTGGCCGCGTCGATGCCGCGGGCCAGGGCCTCTTCGGTCACCTCGATCAGGCGGCGGACGTCGGGCGCGACCGCGCCGACCGGCACGGTGACGGCGACATCGCCGTGAAAACCATCGAGCAGCACGCCCAGGTCAAGCGACACGATGTCTCCGGCCCGGAGCACCCGCGCGCCCGGGATCCCGTGTACGACCTCGTCATTGATCGACGTGCAGATGCTCGCCGGGTAGCCTCGGTAGTGCTTGAACGACGGCACACCGCCGCGCGCGCGGATGAACGTATCCGCGATCTGATCCAGCGCCGACGTCGACACCCCCGGCGCCACGGCGGCGGCGACTTCGCGAATGGCCTCGGCCGCCAGGTGACCGGCCCGCCGCATGCGCGCCAGATCGTCAGGCGTCTTGATGACGACCTCGTCGCCCCTCATCGCCGGATCTCCGGTGCCGTCAGCGACAACAGGTCGAGCAGGGCGCGATAGATCGTCTCGACATCCCCCTGGGCATTCAGGGTCTCCAGCAGGTCCCGATCGCGATAGAACGCCAGCAGCGGCTCGGTTTGCTCATGATAGACCCGCAGGCGACGCCGCACGGTGTCGGGTCTGTCGTCCTCGCGGCTGTACAGCGGGCTTCCGTCGATGTCGCACACCCCGAGAGTCTTGGCCGGCTTGGAGTGCACGTTGTAGATGTGGCCCTCTGCCCGGCACAGCAGTCGGCCGGAGAGTCGACGAATCAGGGTGGCCTCATCCAGGTCGAAGTAGATCACGCGGTCCAGGTGTCGACCCATACCGGCCAGCACGGCGTCCAGGGCCTCGGCCTGGGCCAGCGTGCGGGGGAACCCATCCAGCACAAATCCGGCAACCGCATCGGACGAGGCCAGGCGCTGCGCGACGATGCCGATCATCACGGCGTCGGGCACCAGATCGCCGGCGCGCACGTACCGATCGGCCTCCTGACCAAGCGGCGAGTCGCTCGCGATCGCCGCACGCAGCATATCCCCCGTGGCGATCTGCGGGATGCCGTGCCGCTGGTGGAGCAGGCGCGCCTGCGTGCCCTTGCCCGCGCCGTTGGGCCCCAGGAAGATGAGATTCATCGGCGGCCCTGCATCACTTCATGAACCCCTCATAGTGGCGCATGAGCACGTACGCCTCGAGCTGCTTCATCGTCTCCAGGGCCACGCCGACGACGATGAGCAGGGACGTGCCGGCAAGATACAGCGTGAGCACGCCGGTCCCGCGCGCCAGGTACACGGGGGCGACGGCGATCGCGCCAAGCGCGAGCGCGCCCACGAACGTCAGCCGCTCGGTCACACGCGACAGGTAGTCGCTGGTCGGCCGGCCGGGCCGGATGCCCGGGATGAAGCCGCCGTACTTCTTGATGTTGTTCGACACGTCGTTCGGATCAAACGACACCGCGGTGTAGAAATACGTGAAGATGATGATGAGCCCGAAGTACAGAAGGTCGCCCATGGGCCGTCCCGGCAGGACCTGCTGCCCGATCCGCTGGAGCCATTCCACGCCCGAGAACTGTGCGATCGTCCCCGGAAACTGCAGCACCGAGACCGCGAAGATGATCGGGATGACCCCGGCCTGGATCAGGCGCATCGGCAGGTGTGTCGACTGTCCACCGTACACGCGCCGTCCGACCACGCGCTTGGCATACTGCACCGGGATCTTGCGGACCGCCTGCGTGATAACCACCACGGCCACGATGCTCCCGACGATGATCACGATATCGAGGAAGAACTGCCACCAGGCGACCTCTCCCGCGCGGACGAGCGTGAGCGTCTGCGCGGACTGCGCGGGCAGCCGCGCGACGATCCCGCCGAAAATGATCAGCGACACGCCGTTGCCGACGCCGTGCTCGGTCATGATCTCGCCCATCCATGTCAGCAGCATCGTGCCGGCCGTCAGCGTGAGCACGATCGTGGCCAGCGTCAACGGGCGGCTGTCCGGCACGGCCCCTTGACTGCGGATCAGGTAGACCTGACCGACGGCCTGAAGCACGGCCAGGCCAACGGTCAGGTATCGAGTGTACATCCCGAGCCGTCTTCGCCCGGCCTCGCCTTCTTCTGTGGCCATCTCCTTCAGCCTGGGAAAGACCACCTGAAGCAGGCTGAAGATGATCGAGGCGGTGATGTAAGGGAAGACGCCCAGCGCGAAGATGGCGAAATTGGACAGCGCGCCGCCGACGAACAGGTCGAGGAAACTGAACAGGCTGCCCTGCTGCTTGAACAGATTCTCGATCGCCGCGGCGTTGACACCCGGGACCGGCAGGTGCGCGCCCAACCGGTAGAGGGCCAGCATGACCGCCGTAAAAATCAGGCGGCGCCGAAGGTCCGGAATGCGCAGTGGGTTGGTCAGCGAACCCATCTGCCTCATCGAGCCAGTACCTCCACGCTGCCGCCGGCGGCCTCGATCGCCTTGCGCGCACCGGCCGAAAACGCGTGTGCGCGTACCACCAGGGCGCGTGTCAGGCGGCCGGTTGCGAGCACCTTGATCTTGCCCGACCCCACGACGCCGGCATCGCGCAACACGGCCGGGGTCACCTCACTACCGGCGGGGAAGCGCCCGAGGTCCGCCAGCTTAACTTCCTGCATCCGAGGCCGCGGCCCGCCGCCGGTCATGTTGCTGCCGGCGCCACGAACGCCGCGGCGGTAGGGTAGCCGCTTGGTTAGGCGCGTCTGCCCGCCTTCAAAACCCGGACGTGGCCCCGGACCCGAGCGGGCCTTCTGCCCCTTGCGGCCGCGACCGGCGTACACGCCGCGCCCGGACCCCAGACCCCGGCCGACTCTGCGGCGGCGGCGGCGCGCGCCCTGTGCGGGTCTCAACGCAATGATGAACCGGTCTCCCATTCCCTCATGCTCTCCTGGCCAGTTGCTCGATCGGCCGGCCACGCATCCGCGCCACCTCTTCGGGCTGGCGGAGCGCATCGAGGCCTGCCAGCGTGGCCCGTGCGACATTGATCGAATTTGTGGATCCCAGGGCCTTGGTGAGAATGTCCTTGATCCCCGCGGCTTCCAATACGGCTCGCACGGCGCCGCCGGCGATGACGCCGGTGCCCTCTGAGGCGGGGCGGAGCATCACCTTCGCCGCGCCGTACCTCCCCAGCACTTCGTGGGGGATCGTCGTGCCCGCCCGGCGCACCGCCATGAGGCCCTTTTTGGCATCCTCGACACCCTTGCGAATGGCGTCGGGCACCTCGGAGGCCTTCCCGAGACCCACGCCCACGTGACCGTTCTCATCGCCCACGACGACGAGCGCGCTGAATTTGAACCGCTTCGCGCCCTTCGTCACCTTGGCGACGCGGTTGATGAAGACCGCCTTCTCTACGGTCAGGTTGACGGTCGACGGATCAATGCGTTGCGGCATGTCGTCCCTCCCGCCGGCGCTAGATCACCCCAAAATCCACAAAACGGATTTTGGGGACCCCGATCCTGTCGCCTGACAGTGTTTCTCACACATGCACTTAGAACCGAAGTCCGGCGGCTCGGGCGCCTTCCGCCAGCGCCCGGATCCGGCCGTGAAAAAGATATCCCGCGCGATCGAACACCACCGCGGTGATCCCCTTGGCGAGCGCCCGCTTTGCCAGCACTTCGCCAACCACCGTGGCGGCCTCGACCTTCTTCTTGCCGGCAACGCGCTCGCGGATCTCCGGGTCGCGCGTCGAGGCGAAGACAAGGGTCCGGCCGCTCGTATCGTCGATAACCTGCGCGTAGATCTGCTTCAGGCTCCGATAGACCGACAGGCGCGGCCGGTCGGGGGCGCCGCTCAATCGACGCCGTGCTCGGCTGTGACGGCGTTGCCGCAGGACATTGCGATCGATCCGTGTGTACATCTCCCGCTCCTAGCCCGGCTTTCCGGCCACAGCCGTCTTGCCGGCCTTGCCGGCCTTGAGCCGCATGCGCTCGCCCGCGTAGCGAATACCCTTACCTTTATAGGGATCAGGCGGGCGGACGGCACGCAGCGTGGCTGCGAGCTGACCCACCGCTTCTTTGTCCGGCCCCACGATCCCGATTCGGTTCGGCTGCGGAACTTCGAACTCAATCCCCGCGGGCGGCGCAATCTCGACCGGATGCGTGTACCCGATCTGGAGGACAATCTGGCGGCCCTGCTTCGTGGCGCGGTACCCTACGCCGTGAATTTCCAGGTCGACGCGGTATCCGTCCACGACCCCTTTGACCATGTTGGCGATCAGCGCCCTGGTCAGACCGTGCAGCGCCCGGTGGTGCCGCTGATCGGTGGGCCGGACGACTGTGACCTGCCCGTCGGCAACGGCCACGCGCATGTCGGGATGGACCTCGCGTGAGAGCGCTCCCTTGGGGCCCTTGACCTCGACCGTACGACCGCTCACTTTGGCGTCGACACCCTTCGGCAGGGCAACCGGCAGACGGCCTATGCGCGACATCGGCGCACCTCCGCGACGACGCGGCTACCAGACATAGCAGATTACCTCGCCACCGATGCCAACGCGTCGGGCTTCCTTGTCGGTCATGATCCCCCTGGATGTGGAGATGATGGCCACACCCAGGCCGCCCCGCACGCGCGGCACGACGGCACGCTTCGCGTAGATACGCAGTCCGGGGCGGCTGACGCGGCGGATTCCGGTGAGGATCTGCGCTCGGCGGGGTCCGTACCGGATCTGCAGGCGCAGTTGGTTCTGCGGCTGCCGCTCGACGACTTGATAGTCGGTGAGGAACCCCTCGGCCTTCAGGATCTTGGCGATCTCCAGCTTCATTTTGCTGCTCGGTATATGCACGGAGTCATGCCGGGCTGCATTGGCGTTGCGCAGCCGGGTCAGCATATCCGCGATCGAATCCGTGATCACTCCACCCACGGTGAGAGCCCTCCTACCAGCTGGCCTTGACCATCCCCGGGATCTCGCCCCGGTAGGCCAGTTGCCGCATGCATATCCGGCACAGCCCGAACCGCCGAAAGACCGCCCGCGGCCGGCCGCACCGGCGGCAGCGGCTGTACGCGCGGACCTTGAATTTTGGTTTGCGCTTCCATTTCTCGAGCAGCGCCTTCTTTGCCACCAAGAGACTCCTCTCTATGCCCCCGAAGCCGCGGTCGGCGCGGCCTCGCGCAGCGCCAACCCCATCAGGCGCAGCAGCTCCCGTGCCTGCTCGTCTGTGCGGGCGGTCGTCACCACGGTGATGTCCATCCCGCGGACCTTGTCGACTTTGTCGTAGTCGACCTCGGGAAAGATCAACTGCTCTTTGATGCCGAGGTTGAGGTTGCCGCGGCCGTCGAACGCCCGCTCGGACACGCCCTTGAAGTCCTTGATGCGCGGCAGGGCCACGTTGAACAGCTTGTCGACGAACTCAAACATCCGGTCGCCCCGCAAGGTGACCTTGGCCCCGATCGGCATCCCCGCCCGCAGCTTGAAGGCCGCAATCGACCGGTGGGCGCGGGTGACCACCGGTCGCTGGCCCGCGATGACGGTCAACTCCTCCACGGCCTTATCGATTAGCCGCTGGTCGGAGACCGCGCCGCCCACCCGGATGTTGATGACGACCTTCTCCAGGCGCGGGATTTCCATCACGTTGCCGTACTGGAAGCGCTCCCGCATCTTCGGAGCCACATCGGTTCGGTAGCGTTCTCTCAGTCTCGCTGCCATCGTCAGGTCCTCGTTGCTCCCCTACTTCTCGAGCTGTTCCCCGCAGTGCTTGCAAAACCGGACCTTCGTGCCGTCACCCAAGTATCTGTGCCCGAGACGCGAGGCCTCGCCGCACTTGGCGCACACGACCATCAGGCGCGCCGCCGGCAGGGGGGCCTCTTTCTCAACGATGCCGCCCTGCGGAACCTTGCGGTTCGGCTTGGCGTGGCGCTTGACGATGTTGACGCCTTCTACGATCGCGCGCCCCCGCTCGGGCAGGACCTGGAGCACCTTGCCGCGCTTGCCCCGATACTTCCCGCCGAGGACCTCGACCATGTCTCCCTTGCGCAGGTGCAGCCGGAGCTTGGCCTCTACAACCGGCATCGTTCCGCCTCCGCCGCGCTCACAACACTTCCGGCGCGAGCGAGATGATCTTCATGAACTGCTTCTCCCGGAGCTCTCGGGCGACCGGACCGAAAATCCGCGTCCCCCGAGGGTTCTGGGCATCCGTCAGCAGCACGGCGGCGTTGTCGTCGAACCGGATGTACGAGCCATCCGGACGGCGGAGCTCCTTGCGGGTCCGCACGACGACGGCCTTGACGACTTCCCCTTTCTTCACCGGGCTGTTGGGGATCGCGAGCTGCACCGAGGCCACAATGATGTCCCCCACGGTCGCGTAGCGCCGGTGCGATCCGCCGAGGACCCGGATGCACAGGATCTCCCGCGCCCCGGTGTTGTCCGCAACTTTAAGACGGCTCTCTTGCTGGATCACCGCTGCCTCCGCCTGCTACTGCGCTCGCTTGAGGATCTCAACGACCCGCCAGCGCTTCTCCCTGGACAGGGGCCGGGTCTCGACGATGCGGACCTGGTCGCCGACCTTGGCCGCGTTCTCCTCATCGTGCGCCTTGAGCGCCTTGCTCCTGCGCATCGTTTTCTTGTACAGGGGGTGGCGCTTCACCGTGTCGATCTTCACGACAACGGTCTTGGCCATCTTGTCGCTGGTGACGATCCCCACCTGGCTCTTTCGTTGCCCTCGGTCCACCATTGCCCCTCCGCTCCGCTATACTCGAATGCCGCGTGCCCCGAGGGCCGCCTTCATGCGCGCGATGTCGCGTCGCACGTCGCGGATTCTTGCGGTGTTGGGCGCCTGCGACACCTTGATCCGCAGCGCGAATATCTCTCGCTCGGCCTCGCCGAGCTTCTTCTGAATCTCCGCGGGCGTCATCTCCCGTAGCGCGCTGGCCTCCATCGTCACGCCACCCGTGAAACGAATTTCGTGTCGATCGGCAACTTATGCGAGGCGAGCGTCATCGCTTGCCGCGCGTTCGGTTCGTCCACGCCGGCGAGCTCGAACAACACGCGACCCGGCCGGACGACGACGACCCACAACTCGGGGTTGCCCTTGCCGCTGCCCATGCGGGTCTCGGCCGCCTTCTTCGTCACCGGCTTGTCGGGGAAGACCCGGATCCACAGTTTGCCGCCCCGCTTGATGAACCGAGTGATCGTGCGGCGGGCCGCCTCTAACTGCGCGCCCGTGACCCACCCGGGTTCCAGCGCCTGCAGGCCGTACTCGCCGAAAACCACCGACGACCCGGCCTGACGCGTCCCGGCCATATTCCCCCGGTGGGCCTTTCGAAACTTAGTCCGCTTGGGTGCCAGCATCGCCCTGCTTCCTTCGTACGGACACCGGCGGCGTCCGCGTTGGGATGACGACAGGTCCTCCCGCCCCGGATGCCTCCGGACGTGGCGGACGGCGGTGCTCCGGCTCGTGCCGCCGGCCTTCGGGCAGGATCTCGCCGCGGTAGATCCAGACCTTGACCCCGATGCGCCCGTAGGTCGTGAGCGCCTCGGCGAGCCCGAAGTCGATATCTGCCCGCAGCGTGTGCAGCGGCACGCGTCCCTCCCGGTACCATTCGTAGCGCGCGATCTCCGAACCGCCTAACCGGCCGCTGCAGGCGATTCGGATCCCCTTGGCGCCCGCCCGGAGACTCCGCTGTACCGCCTGCTTCATCGCGCGCCGGTACGCGATACGGCGTTCCAGCTGCTGCGCGACGTTCTCCGCCACGAGCTGGGCCTCGATCTCGGGGCGCCGGACCTCGTTCACGCTGAGCAGGATCTGCCGCCCGGTGAGGGCGTCCAGTTCCTTCTTCAGCGCGTCGATGCCTGTGCCGCCGCGACCGATGATGATGCCCGGCCGCGCGGAATGAATGACGACCCGCACACGGTTGGCCGCCCGCTCGATCTCCACGCGCGAGATGCCGGCGCGATACATCTTCTTCTTGATCAGGGTGCGGATCTTCTGGTCTTCGTCGATGAGGTCCGCCATGTTCTTGGCGTACCACCGGGACTCCCAGTCCCTGATGATGCCGACCCGCAACCCGATCGGATTGACCTTCTGCCCCACCTGAGCCCTCCAGATTCTGCGCGGGCCTTAGCGGCCCGTCCGCTCTCCCACGACGACGGTGATGTGACTGCTGCGCTTGAGGAGGACATCCGCCCGCCCGCGCGCCCGAGGCGTCACGCGCTTGGCCACCGGGCCCCGATCCGCATACGCCCGTGCGACGATCAGGTCGTCGGCGTCGAGGTCGTAGTTGTTCTCGGCGTTGGCCACGGCCGACTTGAGGACCTTGGCCACCACCTTCGACACCACGCCGGGCGCCATCCGCAGACGGGCCGCGGCTTCGTCCACGGGCATCCCGCGCAGCCCCGCCAGCGTTCGCCGGACCTTGAGTGGCGAGATCTGCTGATATTTGGCCGTCGCCCTAGCTTCCACGCTTACCTCCTGCCCCTCACGCGCACCAGGTAACTGGTTGCCCGGTTCTGCTCAGCACGCGCACATCGTAAGACACAAGTGCCAAAACCCTCCCGCTACCTCACCGACACGTCCCTGCCGCTTCTACCTTCCACGCGCACACCGTTCGGTCCCACGCGCTCACCGTGGGGTCGGCGCCCTCTCACTCGCCACACCGTGGCCCTTGAACGTGCGTGTGGGCGCGAAC
>JBOGSE010001009.1:0-1141 GCA_050694895.1 bacterium
CGAAACTCACTGATCCCCATCCTGACGATCCTCGGCAGTCAATTCACCTATCTGCTCAGCGGTACGGTGATTATCGAGGACATCTTCTCCTTGTCCGGGATCGGCCGGTACGTGGTCGAGTCGATCACCCATCGGGACTACCCCGCCGTCCAGGGCGCGATCCTGTTTGCCGGCGTCGTTGTCGTGAGCGTCAACCTGCTCATCGACATCACGTACTCCTGGGTGGACCCGCGCATCCGGTATCAGTAGGTGTGGCGATGGATTCGCCGGCACCCGGTGGGCACTGTCGCGGGCATCCTCCTGTTCTGCATCGGCGGAGTGTCGCTTCTTGCACCCTACGTGAGCCCGCACGACCCGTACGAGCAGGATTACGACGCGCTGATCGCACCGCCGAGTGCGCGGTATCCGCTCGGCACCGACTACCTGGGTCGCGACGTCTTCTCGCGGACGCTGTTCGGCGGCCGGACGTCGCTGGCGGTCAGCCTGTCGGCGATTGCGCTGGGCACCGTGGTCGGCACGGTGACCGGACTGCTCTCAGGCTACTACGGTGGATGGCTCGACGGCCTCGTGCAGCGTGCGGTCGACATCGTGATGGCGCTCCCAGCCATCATTCTTGCGCTTGCGCTGCTGGCGGTGCTGGGGCCACGCACCGAGAACGTCGTGCTCGCCATCGCGACGGTCATCATCCCCAGCCTCTCGCGGGTGGTGCGCGGGACGGTGCTGCAGTTGCGCGAGAACCAGTTCGTGGAGGCCGCAAGGGCGCTCGGTGCGTCCGACGCGCGGATAATCGCGCGGCACATCTTCCCAAACACCGCGGCCCCCGTCATCGTCGTGGCAACAAACGCGCTCTCCGCCGCGATCCTGATCGAGGCGTCGTTGGGATTCCTGGGCCTGGGGACGCAGCCGCCGACCCCGTCCTGGGGCAACATGCTGAGCGAGGAGGCGCGCCGGTACTTTGAGCGGGCGCCGTGGATGGCCCTGCCGCCGGGGATCGCGCTGAGCCTGACGGTGCTGGCGATCAACTTCTTGGGGGATGCGCTGCGAGATGCCCTCGATCCGCGGCTGCGGAGGTCTCAGGGATGATCGACGACATCCTTCGAGTCCACCGCGAGCAGTTTCCGGCGCACCTGGCCGCGCTCGC
>JBOGSE010001010.1:0-2895 GCA_050694895.1 bacterium
TGACCTCTCGGCCCTTGAGGGATTCCTCCGCAAGTGCGCGATTCGCCTCCAGGACGAGGTCGATGGCCTCTCGCAGATTGGCGCGCGCCTCCTGGAGTGTCGCTCCCTGGGTGTTCGCGCCGGGCAGCTCCTCCACGAAACCGATGTACCCCTCAGGGACCTTTTGAAACACTGCCGTCAGCTTGATGTTCATCCGATGCCCTCCGGTTAAGCAGAGTTTACCGCGACGGAGCCCGACACTCCAGCATGCGTCAGCGTCCTAACAAGAATTAGGCTAGAACTGTCTAACACAGCAAGCATAGCGGCCGTCGCAGCCTGACATCTTTGTGATTGGGACGATTGATGCCTTCCATTCCCCTGTACCTCTTGAGAGTTCGCGCACCCACACGCATCGCTGATTACTGCGATCGGCTGACCTGCATAATCCGTGGTCAGACTGAGTCTGGCGGCGGGCCTCCGGTTGGGGATCGTGCTTCCAAGAAACTGCCAGCGTAGCGTATCTCATTCGTCGGCACAAAGCCCAGACGTTCGTACAGGCGACGACCGTCGGCGGAGGCATGGAGCGCCAGCGTGTCCAGGCAAGTGCTGCTCGCCCATGCCAGCACGTGTCGCATCAAGGGACTCGGCGCCGCTGCCCTCCCGCGCCGGCCACGATCTGCTGCGGTGCTCCGTGCGGTGCGGCCAGCCAGCCGACGTACTCCTCCGTGGGGAGGGCTGTTTCAAGGTGGCGCGTTGATGTGTTGACGAGGTCCTCGTACAGGTGGGCGGGTAGTTCGCCCATATCCGTGAACATCTCCGCGCGGTGTCGTGCTATGACGAGAACATCGCCCAGCGTCGCACGCCGGACGGTGAAGGCGCCCGTCATTACCGCGTGAGCGGTGTGCGCGCGATCCGGCCGGCGGCGGCCACCAGCAGCATCGACGTCAGGCTCACCACGACCGCGAGCGCCGCCATCCGGCCATGCTGGCCGTCGATCCACAGGTGGTAGAGCAGCGGCCCGATCGGCTCCGAGCGCGGCGTGTAGAGGAACAGCGACGTGCTGAACTCTCGCATGAAGATCGTCGCCAGGATCGCCCAGCCCGCCATGAACCCGGGCCGCAGCAGCGGTAAGAGGATCCTTCGAAACGTCGTGGCAAAGCCCCCGCCGCAGATCCGCGACGACTCCTCGAGCTCGCGGTGCACCTGCACCATGGTACTCGTCATCGTCCGCAGGCCGAACGGAAGAAAGCGGGTCACGTAGGCGATCAGCAGGATCCAGATCGTGGCGTAGATCGGCACGGGAAAGTGCACGTACCCCCATAGCAGGCCGATGGCGAGCGCGGTCCCGGGAAAGGCCAGGGGGATGAAGACCAGGCCTTCCAGAAGGGCGCGTCCCGCGAGTCGGGTGCGGACCGTGAGGTAGGCGGTCACCGACGCAAGCAGCATCCCGATCGTCGCCCCCGTGGTCGCCAGGATCAGGCTGGTGCGCATGGCGCGCAGCACCCGCGGCTCGGACGCGACGAACCCGTAGTGCTTCAGCGTCATGGTTCGTAGCGCGTCCAGCGATGGAACCTGGATGAACGGGAGGACCGACATGACCACGAGAATCGCAAACGGCAGCAGCACGATCAGGCCCAGGACCACGAGCGCCGCCCCAGACGCCAGGTAGCGCCAGGGGCCGAGGTCGATTGTTTGAGGCCGGTAGCCGCGGCCGGTGATCGTCGTGAAGCGCTCGGTGGTCGCCGTGATCCGGCGGTACAGGTACACGAAGAACAGCGCGATGCCCAGCAGGCTCATCGCGTACGTCGCGGCCAGGTTGTGGTTGGGTGGATAAGCGCCGAGCGCTTCGCGGAAGATCTTGGTGGTCAGGACCTCGATGCGCGCAGGGAGCGCGATGACAGCCGGGGTGTCGAAACTCTCGATGGCCCGCACGAAGTTCAGCGTCCCCGCCGCGAGCAGCGCCGGCAAGATGAGTCGCAGCGTGACGCGCCGTGCTACCTGCAGCGACGGGGACCCGGCCACGCGGGCCGATTCTTCCAGAGCCGGGTCCATCGATCGCAGCGAGGCCGCGATGATGAGGAACGCCAGTGGCGTGAGGATCAAGCCTTCCACGAAGATCATCCCCGGCATCGAGTAGATGTTCAGCGGGGGCAGCCCGAGCGTCCGCGCCAGCACGTTGAGCATGCCGACGCGCGGGCTGAGCAGCAAGACCCACGCCGTAGAGATCATCAGCGGCGGCAGGACGTTTGGCACGAGCGCGACGAGCTCGAACAGACCGCGGCCGGGCGCGTTGGTCCTGACCGTGACCCAGGCCAGGACCACGGCGAGCAGGAGCGAGACCGCGGCCGATCCCGCGGCGAAGACAAACGAGGTCCCGATCAGGCGGTAGGTCTGCGAATCGCCATAAGCCGTCAGATAGTTGGCAAGCGTGAGGCGGCCAGGCAGGCCGAGCGGCGTGTCCGTCAGGCTGCCGTAAAAGAGCATCGCGGTCGGATACAGCGCGAGGAACGCGAGGACAACCCCGGTGGCCAGAGCAATGGCGACGACGGGATCGACCTGGATCCGGCCGAGGCCGGGGCGCTCGATCTCGGCGGCCCGAGTGTCGTGGGCCATCAGCGCAAGGCGCGGCCGCTCAGCGCATCGAGCGGCGTCAGCGTTTCAGGAAGAAGCGTCCGAACTCGTCCCGGAAGGCCTTGAGTTCCTGCTCGTCGAGGTCATCCATCAGCATGATCTTCAGTTTGTCGGCGTCCCTGATCGGGGGATAGATACCGGGCACCAGCACGAACTCTCCGGCCTGGGCAAGCGCCAGCAGGCCGAGCCGGGAGGTGAACATGTCGATGAACAACTTCCCGGCGTTGGGATGTGTTGGCTTGACTCCCAGCGCGACGTGATGCGTCTCCGCGAGGACGGGGTTCA
>JBOGSE010001011.1:0-2815 GCA_050694895.1 bacterium
AGCTGGAACAGGTCCTCGGCCGCGCCGCCAGCGACGCCGCCGACCGCGCCCGCGGCCAAAGCTCCCTCTTCGGCGTGCTGGAAGAAACCGCGACGAACAAGCCCGGGGCTTCCGCGCCGCTTCCCGAGTGGACGCAGCACGAATTGCTCGCGCACGAAAAGGAACTGCTCGGCTTCTACGTCACCGGCCATCCGATGACGCCCTATGCGCCGCTGCTCGAGCGCTATTGTCTGCACAACAGCGTCACGGCGAAGACGCTGGCGCCCCGCACGATGACGCGCCTGGGCGGGATGATCAGCGCCGTGCAGCAGGGCTTCTCGAAAAAGAACGGAAAGCCTTACGCGATGGTCACGCTCGAAGACCTCGAAGGCACGCTGTCGATGCTGTTGATGAACGAGAATTACGACAAGTACCGCGACATGCTTGCGCCCAACCGCGCGCTCCTTGTCCTCGGCGAAGTGAACAATGACGAGGACAAACCGAAAATCTTTCCGCAGGAGATCATGCCGCTGGAGGACGCGCCCAAAAAGTACACCCGGCAGGTCCATTTTCGCCTGAACACCGCGCACGTCAACGAGCGGAACCTGGCCGCCGCGCGCGCCTTGTGCGAAGCGCATCCCGGCCGCGTGCCGGTCTTCCTTTGCCTGCGCCGGCCTGACGGCGAAATCGTTTTCATCGAGACGCACGAGAAGTTCTCCGTCACGCCGTCGGCCGCGCTGCAACAGGCCGTGGATGACCTCTTCGGCGAGGACACCTGGTACGCCCGTGTGGACACCTCGCTTCCAGAGCGCTCCCGCAAGCCTTGGGAACGGCGCGAGAGCAATGGCGGGGAAAGCGAGTGAAGGCGCGTTGAAGAGTTGAAGCGTTAAAACGTTAAATCGTTAAAAGCGTTGAAAAGGGGCGGCCGTTACAACTTCATCAGTTTGGCGAACGCTTCAACCTTTTAACGCATTGGTAATGTCCCAAAATCTGGGGATTTATGCTTTGAGAGTTTTAACCGCACGCAAGGCCAGATGAACATTGTCGTTCAGTCCCAACCGTTGCTTCCAGTAGGATTGCCATTCGTCTGGATCGACGATGCGTCGCAGGATCAGCCGCGCCACTTGCGCCGCTCCAGTTTCACTCCACCCAAAGGCGATGCGCTTGAGCCGGCGGCCCAACTCGCGCATCAATCGCTCCAGGAACGAGGTCGTTCGCGGACAGACGACACCCGTCTCCAGCCAAAATTCCACATAGCTAAAGAGCTTGTCTTGCGCGCTCTGAATGTAGTGGGCCGCTTTTTCGTAGCCCTTGGCCAACAACTGGCGCACCAGTTGCCTCAACCCATCTTGGGCGGCGGCCACACGCTCTTTGACTGCGGCCTTGTCTTCGGGGCGAAGCGCCTCCAGGTCTCCGGCGGGCAGTTCGATGCCGACCAGTTGGGCCAGCGGAGCGGTGTGAATCCGACGCTGACGGCTGGGGGCCTGGTCGTGCCAGAGCATCACGGGCAGTTCATACGCCACATGCCAACCACAGCGCTGTTGGCGGTTGGCCAGGCTGGCCAGGGCCCGAGCCAGACCCTGTTCCCCGTCGCTGACCAACACTTGGGCTTGGAGTGCTGGCTGCGGGCCACTGCCGCGCAAGGCTTGGCCAATTTCGGCCCAGCTCTGGCCGCTCCAGGCCCCGTAAGGCACCCATTTCCCATCGGCCCGGCGCCCGACGACCACGCGCAGTTCGCCGGCGTTGGTGCGTTGGGCCGCCGATTGTGGCCGCCGTTTGTAGCCGGTGCTGTCGGCCATGAGGACCGGCGGCTGGGCTTCGGGCAGTTCCCACTGGCTGGCCTGGCTGTCGACAACCCAGCGGTGGAGCGTGCTCTTGGGCACCGGGATTTGGCCCACCACGTCCAGATGGCGGCTGGCGCGCCGGTAGTTCTGTTCGCTGACGACTTCCACGGCCACTTGTTCCAGTTCGCTGGTCTTGCGTTGCCAGGCTTCCAGGCCCAAAAACTGGCGCAAGGGCACAAAGGTCTTCTGGCAATGGCGGCAGCGCAGCCGCCGCCAAGCCAAGTGCAAGGTGCCGATGCTGGTGCGCACGGAGCGCTGGAGCCGATCTTTGAGTTCGTAGCGTCCCTGGCCGCAAGGGCAAGGCCGTTGTTGGGCCGGGGACAGAGTGCCCGTGGTGTGACCGATGGCCAACAGTTCGTCCACCAGCTTCAAAATCAGGTTGGCCACTGCGGCCATGCCCTGCTGAGTGAAGAGTTCGCGGATTTTGAGCACCAGCTCATCGAGGGTGAAACGGGTTTGAGAGGTTGTCGCCGAGAGGTCCATTTGGATAATGTGGTGCATGGCCTGAGTGAGTGGATGAGTTGCGGTTTGGTTGCTAACTTCACCCGCAGCTTATCCGCACTCAGGCTCTTAATTAAATCTTTCTCCCCAGGTTCTGGGACATTACCAACGCATTAACGCTTCAACGCTTTAACGCCTTTGCGTCAACCGACGAACTCCCTATTGCCCGGCGGCGCGTCGACGATTAGAACGCGCGTGTGATTCTGATGGTCGTCGCATTGTCGGCGTTGGCCGCGTTGAGCTTCGGGCTGTCGATCTGGCAGTTTGCGGCGGCGATGCGCTTTCCGTTGCATCGGCGCGAGGCGAGGGCGGGACCGTTGCCGCGCGTCTCGGTGCTCAAGCCACTCCAGGGATGCGACGGGGAGACGCGCGAGTGTTTGCGAAGCTGGCTGACCCAGGCTGGCGTCGCTGAGGTGGAGGTGCTCTTTGGAGTGGAACGCGAGGAGGATCCAGACTGTGAGATAGTCCGGGGACTGATGAAGTCACATCCG
>JBOGSE010001012.1:0-3386 GCA_050694895.1 bacterium
ACCCGCGGCAGCATCCTGGACTCCGTCCACGCCTTCGCCCAGTCGATCGTGGGGCCGCTCTATCTCGGGTTCCTCGCGCTGATCCTCCTGGCCGGCTTCGGACTCATCGCATCTAGGTCCCACCTCCTGCGGACCGAGTCGCTGATCGACGCCCCCTTCTCCCGGGAAGCGGCCTTCCTCGGAAACAACCTCGGCCTGGTGGTGATCACCTTCACCGTCCTGCTGGGGACCATCTACCCGCTGCTCGCCGAGGCCTTGAGTGGAAGGCGAGTTTCGGTCGGCGCTCCCTACTTCAACCAAACGGCGACTCCCGCGATGCTTTTGCTGCTTTTCCTCATGGCGGTCGGCCCCCTCGTCCCCTGGAAAGCGGGATCCCCGCGCCGGCTGTTGCGCCGCGTGCAAGTCCCGGTGTGGGGCGCAAGCGCGACGGTGGCGGCATTGGCCGTCGCAGGGGTTCGCAATCTGGCCGCGCTCGCCGCATTCGGCCTGGCATCTTTCGTGGCGCTGGCCACCCTCTCGGAGCTATTCAAGTCGGCGGTCCATTACAGAAACACCTTTGGAGGGAACTTAGCCTCCGCCACGATTGGGGCTGCACGCAGGAACCGGCGCCTATTCGGCGGGTTGTTCGTACATCTGGGGCTGGTCCTCGCCGCCGTCGCGATAACCGCCTCCAGCTCATTCGATCGTCGAACCGAGATGACGCTGGCTCGCGGAGAGGTCCGTACATTCGCCCGGTACGACTTCCGCTTCGAGGGTGTGCGCGAGATGCATCAGCCGCACCGGCGAAGCGTCGTGGCCGATGTATCGCTTCTCGATAGAGGCGTACGTGTGATGAAGCTTACGCCGCTCATGAACTTTTACCCCAACGCGCGTGACCCGATAGGTACTCCCTCGATAAGGACCGGCAGCCTGACCAATGGCTTTCGCGATATCTACATTTCGCTGTCATCGGTTGCAGGCGATGGCGCATCCGCTTCCTTCCGGGTATACGAGATTCCCGGAGTCCTCTGGCTTTGGATCGGCGGCGGGGTGATGGCGGCGGGCGGAGTTTTCGCCGCCTGGCCAAGCCGGAGGACCAGAAAACCCGTGGGGTCACGCGAGCTCAGGCGACAGAGGCAGCTCGAAGGGGTCGCGCCATGAAGGCAGCGGTTCTCCCGGATGAGCAAGAGGCGCAATCGGAAGCGCCGGTAAAAGGGCCGCCCCGCAGGTGGTTGAAGATCACGCTCACCATTGTTCTTACGCTTTCCTTCGCGGGCCTCCTAGCTTTTGGCCTCACCCGAGATCCAAGAACTCTACCCAGCGCGCTCGCGGGTCGCCGTGCTCCAACCTTCTCGCTCGAAGACATGGACACCGGCGAGACGGTCAGTCTGAACGATTTGAGCGGGCAGATCGTGGTATTGAATTTCTGGGCTTCCTGGTGCGTGGCGTGCAGGCAAGAGCATCCCAACTTCGTGGCCGCCTGGGACCGCTACCGAAACCGTGGGGTGGTATTTCTCGGGGTGCTCTTCCAGGACACCCCCGAGAACGGGCGAGCCTACATGGAGGAACTTGGGGGAGGGTGGCCGACGTTACTGGATCCCGGCTCTCGCACAGCCATCGATTACGGCGTATATGGAGTGCCGGAAACCTTCTTCATCGGCCGAGACGGAGTTGTTCGTCACAAACAGGTGGGGGCGACCTCGTACGACCTTCTTGTTAACTGGCTTGAGCGGCTGACCTCCAACCAGACAGAAGAAGGGTAGAAATGTTCCGACGGAACTCCGCGGTCCTGCTCGCGGCGGCCGTGGTGGTCGCCGTGTCGACGGTGGTCTTCGCCGCGATACGCGAACCCGCAGAGACCTCTACCATTGATGACCGAGTCAACGAGGTCGCCTCGGGTCTGCGCTGTCCCGTCTGCAGAAACCTCTCGGTGGCCGAATCCCCCTCTCGCCTAGCCGAAGAGATGAGAGCGACTATTCGCGCGAGGCTGAAGGTGGGCGAGAGCCCCGATCAGATCGAGGCCTACTTCGTGGATCGATACGGGGAGTGGATTCTGCTTTCCCCCAGGGCAAGCGGTCTCGGGTGGCTTCCATGGGTCGCCCCGCCGGTTCTGTTGATAGGGGGCACCGCGGTCCTTCGGGTGCTTCTGCGCCGAAGGCGAGGCATCGGAGCAGCACCGGCGAGCTTGTCTCAAGCCGATCGCGTTCGCATTGAGTCGGATCTGCAGCTCTTGGAAGAGCCGGATTGAACCCCGTCGTTGTGGTTGCGCCCATCGGGCTGGCGCTGCTGGCGGTTGCGACGGCCGGGATTGTGGCGCCTCTGGCAAAGCGCGAGATTCCCATCCTGGAGCCCGACCGCGACCCGTTTGAAGATCGCCGCCAGAGCCTGTTGCTCGCGCTCAAAGACCTCGTCGATGCACGCGACCGGGGCGACCTGGATGCCGGAGAGTACGACCGGCTGCGGCCTCTGACCGAAGCGCGATTAGCCCGGATCCTGCGGATAATCGATGAGCGCTCCGAGGACGGATCCCTGCGCGGTCGTACCGTTTCGTCTGAGCGAACCGCGATGATTCCGCGGTGGGGAGCGGCCGTCCTCGTTGCAGCAGCGATTGCCACCGCCGCCGTTCCCGCCCTGCTCCGCTCGGCGGGGGCGAGGCCGGAGGGATCCACTTTTACTGGGAGCCTCGCAGATCCTCAGCCTCGCAACGAAGATCCTCTGGCCTTCTTCACCAATCGCGTACTGGCCAACCCAGACGACGTCGCGGCGAGGCTGGACCTCGCGCACAGATACCTCGATGCGGGGCAGACGGGAAAGGCGATCGATCAGTACCTCGCCGCCCTGCGTTTGGATCCCGGCAACGCCGAAGCCCATGCCCACATGGGGCTGCTTCTGTTCATGACGGGTCGAGCCGAGGGGGGGCTGAAGGCCGTCGAGCGAGCCCTCACGATCGAGCCCCATTACCCCGAAGCGCTGTTCTTCAAGGGCGTGATCTTGCTCCAGGGCCTGAACGACCGCCAAGGGGCTGCCGTGGCGCTCCGAGAGTACTTGAGGCTCGCGCCTTTCGGCTCCGAGAGAAACAGGGCGGAAGAATTGCTAGCCGAGGCGGAAAAGCTGTAGTACGGGAGTCCCCGTTCCGGGGCTGCATTCGGGCGTGGCGCGGTGCCCGCGACCACTGATAAGCATCTACTTCACTACAAACTTCCCGGTCATTTGGGTTGGGTGCACGTCGCATCGAAAGAGGTAGGTTCCCGGCTCGAGTGCGGTGCCGAGGATCACGGAAACCGTGTGTCCAGCAGCTCGGACGCACTGCCACCGGAGGAGGTGGTAGCAGAGGAGCGAAACCGAGCGACAAGCTCATGACAGCCAGCCGGTGCGAGTCCGGTCCGGGGAGACGCCAGGGTCCCCGG
>JBOGSE010001013.1:0-1878 GCA_050694895.1 bacterium
CCCGGAGCCCGATGAGGTCGACCGGCATGTCCATGCCTAGCGCGACCGCGCCGCCGCGCGGTCCCGGCTCTGGCGGCGCCGTGCGCGAGATCACCTTCGCGCAGGCGATCCGGGAGGCGCTCGCCGAAGAAATGCGCCGCGATCCGCGGGTCTTCATCATCGGCGAGGACGTGGCCGAGGCCGGCACCCCGTTCAAGGTTCTCTCAGGGCTGGTGGAAGAGTTTGGGCGCGACCGCGTGATCGACACGCCGATCTCCGAGGCCGGGTTCACGGGCATTGGGGTCGGGGCCGCTATGACCGGGATGCGACCCGTCGTCGACATCATGTTCGGCGACTTTGTTGCGCTCGCGATGGACCAGATCGCCAATCAGGCCGCCAAGGTGCACTACATGTCCGGGGGCAAGCTCAACGTGCCAATGGTCGTACGCACGACCATGGGGGCTACGCGGCGCTCCGCGGCGCAGCATAGCCAGAGCCTGCACGCGTGGGTCAGCCATATCCCGGGGCTGAAGGTGGTCCTCCCCTCCACGCCTTTCGATGCCAAAGGACTGCTGAAGACCGCGATCCGCGACGACAACCCCGTGGTCTTCTTCGAGGACAAGATGATGTACACGCTCAAAGGGCCCGTCCCCGAGGGTGACTACGCGATCTCCTTTGGGGTCGCCGACATCAAGCGGCAGGGCACGGACATTACGATCGTCGCGACGAGCAGCATGGTGCAGGCCGCGCTGGCCGCGGCCGAGTCGCTCGCCAAAGACGGCATCAGCACCGAGGTCATCGATCCGCGCACGACCGTTCCACTCGATGCGCGCGCCCTGATCCAGTCGGCCCGCAAGACCGGCCGCGCGATCGTCGTCGACGAGGGATACCAGCGTTATGGCGTGACGGCCGAGATCGCGTCGGTCATCGCCGATGGGGCCTTTTACGATCTGGACGCGCCGGTCAAACGCATCGGTGCATCGCATGTGCCCGTTCCGTTCTCGCCGGTTTTGGAGGATCTCACCGTGCCCACCGCCGAGTCCGTGGCCGCCACGGCCAGAGCGCTCTGCGGCCGGGCGTAGGAGGGAAGGACGATGGGACTTCGGACCTACGGTCTGATGGCGGTGGATTGGGAAGAGCGCGTGAACATGGAGCGGCTGCGGACCGACCGGCTCGCCCGGGTGAAGCGGCTGCTCAAGAACTCCGAGCTCGGCGCGCTGCTGTGCTTCGACATGAACAACATCCGCTACATCACCGCGACCCACATCGGCACCTGGGCAATGGACAAGCTGGTCCGGTTCACCCTCCTGCCGCAGGATGACGAGCCGATCCTCTGGGACTTCGGCTCCGCGGCGCGCCACCACGCGCTCTACTGCCCATGGCTGGGCGAGCGGTCGCGCGCCGGCATCTCCACGCTGCGGGGGGCGTACCCGGAACGGGCGAAGGATGTCGCCCGCAAGATTCGTGTTGAGCTCGAAGCGCGCGGTCTGCTCAAAGAGCCACTGGGAGTGGATGTGATCGAGCTCCCGGTGCTGTTCGCGCTCCAGGCTGAGGGCATCAGGGTCGTCGATGGTCAGGGATTGATGCAGGAAGTCCGCAAGATCAAAACGCAGGACGAGATCACGTGCCTGACGACGGCCTGCATGATGGTGGACGCGGCCTATGAGGAGCTCTACGCCGCGATGCGGCCCGGCATGCGTGAGAACGAGTGCGTGGCCCTGGTGAACCATGTGCTCTACGACCTGGGCTCCGAGCACGTCGAAGGCGTCAATGCGATCTCCGGGGAGCGCTGCAGCCCGCATCCCCATGTCTACACCGACCGCGTGCTGCGGCCCGGCGACCCCGCGTACTTCGACATTCTGCATTCGTACATGGGCTACCGCACCTGCTACTATCGCT
>JBOGSE010001014.1:0-7903 GCA_050694895.1 bacterium
GCCGCGTACCCGACTTTGGCGTACCTGCGCGCGACGTCTTTGAAGTGCTCCAGGAGGCCCCGGTTCTCGTGAATGATCAGAATGCCAGGGACCGGCCCGCCGCTTCTGGGCTGCGCCAGGTAGCCGATTCCCTGTCCCCGCTCCATCGAGAACGACGTCATTGACGCCTGCAGCGCGGGGTCGTTTGGAGGTACGGTCACGCCGGACGCCTGGGCGATCAGGGGGGCGGTGCCGGACGCGGCCTCGGCGACTTCCCCGGTTGACGCGGCGAGCCCCAGGCTCTGGAGGACCGGGATGACCAGGGCCGCGCCGCCGGCCATCATGGCGATGCGACGGAGCAGCTCCCGCCGTCCCAGGCGGCCCTGCTGGTAGTCCTCGGTCCACTCTTCAAGGACGTAGCGCTCTGTATCGGTCATGGCAAGCCTCCTCGTTAACAGATTCTTTACCGTACGCGTGCGATACTTTCCCCACGGGGACCGGCACCCCCGGCGGGGTCTAGCGAGCGACCCGGGTGTGCCATAATGAACGTGATAGGGGGGAGAGCAATGCGCACTCCGGTTCTCCGGGCGATGGCGATTCTGCTGCTGGCCGTGGTCCTGATCGCTGTGCCCGCGGTGGGGGCACAAACGCCCGCGCCGGCCTTCACGCTGGAGCTCTTCAACGGCCAGACGCTGAAGCTTGCCGACCTGAAGGGCACGGCGGTCGTTCTTCTCTTCTGGACTCAGTGGTGACCAACCTGCAACGCCGACGCCCCCGGGTGGGAGCGTGTGTACAAAGAATGGAAGGGGAAGGGCGTGAAGTTCGTCGGCATCGGGCTGCTTGACAGCAAGGAGGCCACTCGGGGATTCGTGACGCGGCACCGGCTCACGTTCCCGAATGGCTATGATGCGGACAGCCGGATTGCCAAGGCGTACGGCTTCATCTATCAGCCCTACTGGGCGACGATTACCAAGGACGGCATGCTCGTCAAGGCCAGCCGGGGTCCTGGGAGCGAGGAAGAACTCGTCGCCGCCATCAAGACGTTGACGGGACGCTAGCCGCGCGTCCGCGCGGCGCAGCCATGGCCCAGACCATCCTGGTCGTCGAGGACGACGCCAAGATGGTGAACCTTCTCCGTCTGTATCTGGAGCGTGAGGGGTACACGGTCGTCGCCACGTACGACGGCCGGTCGGCCCTCGAGGCGGCGGAGCGCACGCGCCCCAGCCTGGTCATTCTCGATCTCATGCTGCCGCATGTGGATGGCATCGAGGTCTGCAAACAGCTCCGCGCGAGTTCCGAAGTGCCCATTCTCATGCTGACGGCCAGGGTCGATGAGGTCGACAGGCTGCTCGGGCTCTCGCTCGGCGCGGACGACTATGTGCCCAAGCCGTTTAGTCCGCGCGAAGTCGTCGCTAGGGTCAAGGCCATCTTGCGCCGCGCGTCCCGGCAGGAGCCGCCCAAGGTCTTGACCCACGGCGAGCTGGAGATGGACGTCGAGCGCCACCGCGTCACCGTGAACGGCACCGAGGTGCACGTCACGCCCATTGAGTTCAAGCTTCTCCAGGCCTTCCTCGAATCACCCGAACGCGCGTACTCGCGCGAGCAACTGCTGAACCGCATCTACGCATTCCACGAGGTGGATGTCGTGGATCGTACCATCGATGTCCACGTCGGCAAGCTGCGCGAGAAGCTCGGCGATGACCCCGCCAGCCCCCGCTTCATCGCCACCGTGCGCGGAGTGGGATACAAGCTGCTGTGAAGACGCCGAGGCGCCCCAGCCTGCTGTGGAAGCTGCTGGCGATCAACCTGCTGGTCGTCGGTGTCGCGATGATCGTCGCATCCATCACCATCGGTCAGCTCTCCGATGCGATCTTCATGAGTCTCATGAAGCAATTTCGCATCGAGGTCGAGACCATTCACGATCAGTTCATGCGCTCGCTGACCCGGTCGCTCGTGGTGACGAGCCTGATCGCCGGGGGCATCGGTCTGCTGCTCAGCCTCGTGCTGTTTCGCGAGTTTGTGCGTCCGCTGCGGGGCATGATGGGCATGGCCGGCCGCATCGCCGCGGGCGATTACGGAGCCAGGGCACGCATCGAATCACACGATGAGATCGGGTCCCTCGGCGAGTCCCTGAACCGGATGGCCGGCGCCCTGGAGACCCTGGAGCGCCTGCGGAAGGATCTGGTTGCCAACGTGGCGCATGAGCTGCGCACCCCGCTCGCCAATTTGCGGGGATACCTGGAAGCCATGCACGACGGCGTCACGCCTCCCTCCGCGGAGGCGATCACCTCGCTGCACGAGGAGGTGATGCGCCTGGTGCGCCTGGTCGACGCGCTCCACGAGCTCTCCCTGTTCGACGCGCATCTCCCCCGGATGCGGCCGGAGGTCGTCGACGTCGGGGCGCTCGTCCGGCGGATGCTCGACCTGCGCCGGGTGGATTTCCAGCGCAAGCAGATTGCCCTCCACAGCGACGTCGCGGTGAACGGCCGGCCGCGGGCCGATCCCGATCTCCTTGCCCAGGCCCTGCACAATCTGATCGACAATGCCCTGAAGTACACCCCGTCCGGTGGGGGGGTCACCGTGCGCGCGGGCCAGGCCGGGCAATCCATCCGCATCGGTGTCACGAATACAGGAGAGGGGATCGCCCAGGAAGACCTGCCCTTCATCTTCGAGCGCTTCTACCGCGGAGAGAAGTCGCGCTCGCGGATCTCCGGAGGGGCGGGGATCGGCCTGTCGATCGTCAAAGAGGTGGCCCGCGTCCACGGCGGGGAGGTCGGCGCATCCAGCGTTGCCGGGGAAACGACTGTGTGGCTGTCCCTCCCCGGGGTGCCCTGGGCCGAGACAGCGCCGCCAGATTGATTCACGGAAGTGTTACAAAGCCGCAACGGTCGCGTTACGGCTGATGGAGTACTCTAAGGAATGTTATCAAGGCCAAATCATACTGGGGGGTGAACGGTTATGCGAAAGAACTTCGTGGCGATGGGGCTTCTCATCGCTGCACTGAGTTTGGCGGCCACAGTCGTGTACGCCCAGGCCAACATCGAGACGGGCGTGGCTTCGCAGTGGAAGACCTCGGTCCAGCACTCGAAGTTTTCGCAGGACTACAACGGCATGAAGGAAGTGACGACCCATCTGCAGCACGTCGTCAACTGCCTCGAGGGGCCCACGGGTCCCGGGTTTGAGGGTGGCGCCGGCAACCCCTGTCAGGGTCAGGGCGCGGGCCTGATCGCCGATTCCAAGAAGGGCGGCGCCAAGTATGCCTCGGCCGTTCCGTGGATGGAAGCAGCCGACAAGGTCGCCCAGCAGGGTCTGAAGGCCAAGAACGCTGATACCGCAAAGGCCTACGGCCAGGCGACGCAGACCATTCTCGAGGTTATCGGGGGCCAGTTGAACGTCCGGTAACATCCGCCAGACGTTTTCGTGAATTCCGAATAGGTGGCAGGGGCGGGCGATCGGCCTGCCCCTGTCGCTTATCAATTCTTCACAGTCCCCCTGGTACTCTGAAGCCATCAACGCACGTTATTTCGCGGAGGTGGCTCACGATGGCTATGGCACGGCTTGGCGCGATCGCGGCGCTCGTCGCCGCGCTGGTAGTGGCGACGGCAGCGTTCTCGGCCGACATGGGCATGATGGCCGCGTCACAGATGAAGACCGCGATTGACCGGGCGAAGTTCGCGCAGAAGGGAGACGGCCTGAAGGCGGTCAAAGAGAGCCTTCAGGAGGTCGTGAACTGCATCGAAGGCCCCAAGGGCGCGATGTTCAAGGCGATGGATGCGATGGGGAAGGCCCAGTGTAAGGGCAACGGCCTGCTGGCCGATGCCAAGGAAGCCGGAAGCAAGTGGGCCGGGGCCCTGCCGTGGATCGAGCTCGCGAATGACATCGCCGCGGTCGGCCTGAAGGCCGAGACCACGGGCAAGGCGAAGGCCGCGGCGTGGGCCGCGCAGGCCACCCTCGAGCATGCAGACAAGGCGATGATGATGAGGAAGTAGGTTTCGGCCGCGGTTATGCGCCCACGTGCTGGACCAGTCCTCGTATGCGCTGTGCGAGCGTCCGGATGACCCCCTGGGCGACGGCGGGGTCCGCTGCGAGGGCATCACGAAACGCGCTTCCGTCCAGGCTCAGGACCCGAACGCCGGCCTCTCCCGCCCGGAGCGTGGCAGCGCGTGGAGCCGGATCCAGGACCGCCATGTCCCCGAGGACCGCGCCGACGGGACCCCGGTCGAATGCGACCTCTTCGCCTGTCCCGGCATCGTGCAGGACGACCACCTCTCCCCCGAGCACGATGAACACCTTATCGCCCTCTTCATGCTCTCGAACCAGGATGTCACCGGGCGCGTAGTACTCTTCTACGGCAGGACGCGAGAGCTCCGCGAGGCTTTCCGGTGCGAGCGAAGAGAACATAGGGACTGAGCGCAGGGCGATCATCTTCTCCAGTCTGGTGAGCCTGGGGTGGTCCTGATCGGGTCCTGTCCTGCCTCCAATGCGTTGCGTCAAACCGTTCAGCGTCTCACGGACGAGTTCGTGGTCATCATCGCTCAGGCGGTGAAGCGTACTCAGATCGAGCGCGCCGCGCTCAGCCAGGGCGTAGAGGGCGGCGGCCCGAACATAAGGGTCCGCGCTCTCCGTGTGCACCCGCAGGTGCTGCGTGAGGGTCCGGCGTCCGTCCCCTTCACGCGCCGCCTCCTCCCGCACGCTCAGGAGGCGCTCCCTGACTGCCGGGGGGACCCTCGCGCTGATCGCTTCAAACGCGATCTCCCGGCCCGCGCTGTCGTTTGCGCAGAGGCCCTCGCGCACGATGCGGCCCGTGTCGCCTACATCGAGGTGGAGGGCGCGGATCAGGAGATCGACCGCCGCCTCGCGTTTCCGGCGCAGGATGTCCGCGAGGAGTTCGTGGGCGGGGGAAGGCTCGGCGGCAAGCGCCTGGATGGTACCCGCGCAACGCGCGACTTCACGCAGTTTGTCCGCGACCTGCGCCGCGATTTCCTGGGTCCCACCGAGCAGGCTTTGCAGCTGCGCGGCGTGTTCTTCTTCGGTGACGTTGTACTCGCTGCGGAGCTGCCTGAGGAACGTGTCATCTGCCGCGCCCTGCGCCGCCAGCGCCAGCTTGAGATGCTGCTCGAGCGCCTTCCTGTAGGTTTCGAGCTGCAGGCGCTTCTCTGCCGACGGCTGCCTGGACGGATCGGCGAGGATGCTCCGCTCTTCCTCGGCGAGCGTCGCCATGAGCTTCTCATGATCCGTCTTCTTAATCTGCAGCTGGTTGCGCAGCGACTCGAGGCGCTGCACGTCCTCGCGCGTCGCGAACCCATCGGCCAGTGCTTCGCGCACCGCGTCCTGATACGCCTGAAGGACCTGCGCGTACCCCGTCTTTCTCTCGGCCGAGCGCGCGGTGTGGATCAGGAAGGCCTCATGCAAGTCCTTCGGCGGCCGCGTATCCTCCCATTCCCATCGCTTGACGACGTTGAGCGCCAGGGTCTGTTCCGCAAACGCCTTCTGCGTTCGTACGTACCGGCGCGCGAGGAACAGGCTTCCGGCCGCGGCGGCAAAGATCGGCCCGAGCGTTCCGAGCCACGGGACGAGCCTGAGGATCGGTTGACCCGCGAACATGTAGAAGTTGACGAACGCGACAAAGGCGGCGATCGTAAACATGAGGTGCCGGGCCTGGGTCGCGTCGGCTTCCGGCTGTTGCCGCTTCAGCCATCGTTCGACGGAGGGTTCGAGCTTCGAGAGCAGCAGGACGCTGGCCAGCGCGCCCACCGCCAACGTGATCAAGGCGGATGCGGCACGCGGCATTCCTTCGAGGAAGAAGAACCCGGCGGTCCACTGGTTATAGCCCGGGCTGAATACACGATATATCAAGGATGCCTGATCGGCCCAGTTGCCGCTGAAGTAGTAATTCCAGTCCCCCGATTGCAGGTAGTAGTAGAGGAAGAAGCTGAATGTGATTCCAGGGTACGCAAAGTACGCAAAGCGCTTCGATCGCAAGCCGATCTCTTTCCAGTACCCGTTCTCCTCGTTGATGTCCGGGCAAGATTTCTTGCAGGCGGTGCACTTGACGCATTGAGAGTTGTTCGTCTCGCGCAGCCCGTGGGGTTCGGTGTTGATCTTTTCAATGAGGGAGACCGGACAGAAAAAGTTGCACCAGCTTTTGCCCGTGAAGAGCGCCCCAAAGATGAGTGCCACGATCGAGATCAGGACGAAGAACGTGGCGAGCGCAGCGACATTCCCGTTGATGGCGATGAGGCGTAGCCAGAGCGCAAAGGCGAAGGCCCCGAACATGATGTAGTAGTAGTGCTCTTCCAGCCACGGCGAGGCCTTGCGGGTGCCGGGACGCCGTAAGTACACAGGAATCTGGCTGAAGAACGCGAGCGGGCAGATGCGCCGCCAGCGGTGATAGCCCACGAGGAGAACGAACAGCGGGAGTCCCGCAATGACCACCGACCACACGACATGCATCGGCCAGGGCCGGTAGATGTCGAGCGCGGTCACCACGGGAATGGCCACCCAGACGAGCAAGGCGGCCCATCGAAGCGGACGCAGCCACCACTCAGGATCGCGTGCAACCGACGCCCGCGTTGGCGCTTCAGGAGTCTTGAGCGTTGCGACGGCCATTCCCGTCCTCCGCCGGCAGCCTAAGGCGTGTGTACGCTCGAGGCCAGTTCGGTCTTGGCGACCGGATGGCCTCCCTCGACCCAGGCCAGCCATCCGCCTTTCAAGGTCGCCACCTGCGGGTAGCCTTGCGATTGAAGGAAGCGCGCCACACGGGCGCTCGTGGCTTCATCCTTTCAAGTACAGTACGCAACCGTGAGCCGATCGCGGGGAATCTCCTGGTAGCGCTGCGGGATCTCATGCGGGGCGATGCGCACGCTGCCGGGGATGGCGCCATGGCCATCGGCGTAGGCATGGGGAGAACGGACATCGAGCACGGTCAGGGGATCTCCTCGATCCAGCATCTGGCGGAGCTGCAGCGCGCTGATCGTCGGGACCGGGGTGGATTCGCCGATCTCGCGCTCGGGGGCGACGATGCGCCGTGCCGCCTCGCGCTCGGTCTCGAGGAAGTCCCGGTCGGCGTCAATCGCCACATCGGGCGCCATCTCCAGGGCAGGCGCATAACATTCGAAGCAATCCGGCAGCATTCGTTCGAAATCCTCGAACAGGTTGGAGTGCTCGACGCGGCGCGCCTCCAGAACGAGCGGCTCGATGCGCCGCCACACCGCGATGGCATAGCCGCCCATCGTGCGCAGCGTGACGTCCTTGTCGATCAGGTGGCGCATGGTCAGCGTGCCGACCCGATTGTAGAATGCACCGACCTGATGAAACGCTTCCTCGCCGAAGTCGCCCTTGTGCTTGGTCAGAAATTCCTCCCAGGTACGCTCCTGGAGACGATGAAGGATCCACAGCTGCGCCTCCTGGAACTCTCGCGACTCCCAGATCTCGAAGAGGCTACCGGTCGCCGCTACGAACCTGTCTTTGGCCATGTGGCGGAGCTGCAGGGCGACCACGATCGACCCGACGAGAAAGGCCACGGCCGAGACGATCGACGCAATGGCGTTCACCGCGATCCAGTCCATGAGCCCTCCTGGTGAAGACATTCCTGGGTACCCGTTGTTATCCTGTACGATGGATCACACGACCATGCTCCACACTCATGGGGATCACGAGTGATGGAAGAGGTCCGTTTCGTCGCAGATCTCGGACTCCTGCTCCTCGCGGCGCTGATCGGTGGCACCGTCGCGCACTTCCTCCGCCTACCACTTATCGTGGGCTACCTGCTCGGAGGAGTGCTGGTCGGTCCCTTCACTCCGGGACCAACCGTTTCCGACCCCCAGGCATTCCGCGTCTTCGCTGAAGTCGGCGTCATCCTCCTCCTGTTTTCCATTGGGATCGAATTCTCGACGAGTGATCTCGTCAAGGTGGGCCGGACCGC
>JBOGSE010001015.1:0-25454 GCA_050694895.1 bacterium
TTGCGCGCGTGGACGCTCAGATTTCCGTCGGTCGTCGCCAGCAGCCTCTTGAGATCTGTGAAGCTCAGCGACGGGTTGACGGCGAGTGCGCTGACGATCCCCAGGCGCGTGCGCTCGTGGATGAGGCGGTCCAGGTCACGGATCCGGCTCCGCGCGGCGACCTCCGCAGTCGCCGCGGATGGGTGCTCCGCCACCTGCGACTTCCGGGCGCGCGCCTGTGAGGCAGTGGTTCGTCTAGCCACCATAGTTCCGGGCGATGATGGCCCCGAAGACCAGATGCAGCCCACCGAACCCTAAGGCCAAGAGCGGCGCCTCCCATGACGCGGGCCCAAGCAGTGCGACGCAGCCGATGGTCATGAAGCAGAGCCCCATCACCGGCACGATGCTCACCGAGAATGCCCCCGCGGCAACGACGGCGGCGCCGTATGAGAGCAGCCATACTCCCGGAAGCACGCCGAGCGTCCCCGATCGGGCGAGCACGACCGTCAGCACGGCGCCCGCGAGCACGGGCGGACAGAAGCTCAGGGCAAACTTTCTGCCCGGTGTCGAAAACAGCGGGCCCGCCGCCCGGCGTGCTTTGCGCCGCATGGTCCAGCCGGCGATCATCACGGCCGCGGAGGCCTCGAGCGCCCACACCAGGAGCCACGCGCGCGCCGTGGCCTGCAGTGACGCGACGCCCGCCGCGCACAGCGCGGTCACACCGATGGCCACGAGCCCCCACCCGGGGACGGCGGTAAATGCCGTCGCCCGCTCCATGGTCTCCCGAATGAAGCGGAGGTTGTCCATCGCGCGCTCGTGGAGCACGGCCGTGTCCTGCGCGAGCATGCTGGATGACCGCGGCGGGCTCATACCAGGACGATACCGCGAGTCAATCTGGACTGTCAAGTACTTCGTTCCGGAAAGCTCTACGGGTCATGGCGCCCTCCCCTTACAGATCTGGAATTCTCCAATCGATCTCGGGTTTGCCGAACTTCCGCAGAGCGTCATTGATGCGTGAAAAAGGCCGGCTGCCCAGAAACCCATTCCGCGCCGATGCCGGCGACGGATGTGGAGCCAGCACAATGGCGTTCCGGCTTCCGTCGATCAATCCGGCCTTCTCCGCCTTCTTCCGTGCCTCACGCCCCCAGAGCGCGAAGACGACCGGATCGTCCTTGGCGCTGACGAGCCGCACAACGGCATCGGTGAATGTCTCCCACCCCTTCCCGCGGTGCGACCCGGGCGTGCCCGCTCGCACCGTCAGGACGGTGTTAAGCATCAGGACGCCCTGGCGGGCCCACGGCGCGAGGTGTCCGTTGTTTGGAACCGGCACGCCCACGTCATGCTCAAGTTCCTTGAACATGTTCACGAGTGAACGCGGGGGCGCAACGCCGGGTTGTACGGAGAAGCACAGGCCGTGCGCCTGGCCTTCGCGGTGATACGGGTCCTGCCCAAGCAGCACCACCGTCGCCCGCTCGAACGGCGTCAGCTCGAATGCGGCGAAGACGTGCTTTTCGGGCGGAAACACGGTATGCCTCTTCCGCTCGCTGGCCAGGAATTCCACGAGGGCATGGTAGTACGGCTTCGATGTCTCCCCGGCCAGGACTGACCGCCAGCCGGCCGGGATCCTCTTCATACCCTGGCGCGGCGCTGGCCCAGAAAGTACGTCAGCGCCCCGATGACGAGCGCAATCCCCGCCCCATAGCGCAGCAGATCGCGCTCGCCATCCCACGCCGCGACCTCGCCCAGGAAGAGCACACCCAGGACGACGATCACCACGCCGATGAGCAGGCGCGTGTCGTGGGAGACACGGTAAAGCGAAAGTACCATTCGAGCGGCTGGGGCGCGCGATACTGAAGCTCGCTGATCACGCGGAGCCGGGCCCGGGCGCCCCCAAGGGGCCCGGTCACGATGCGCGCGGGATTCGGCACGCCCGCCAGGTGCGGGGTGACCGTCAGAAACCATTCATCGAGGAGTCCGGCGTCCACCAGATGCCGGTTCGTGGCCGGACCGCCCTCTACCAGGATTCGCGTCATACCGCGCGCGCCGAGCAGGCGAACGGCCGCGGCCAGATCCACCTCGCCGGCGGCGGTCGCCGGCACCACCATGACCTCTACGCCGGAGTCCTCGATGCGGCGCCGCTGGATCGGTCGGACCAGGTGGGTGGTCAGCACGATCGAGACGAAGTCGCGGCGGGTAAAGAACCGTTTCTCAAGCGTCGCCTCATCGAACTCCGCACGGCGCGAGACGACGACCCCCGCGGGGTTGGCAGAACGGCCGGCGGTGGCGCGCTCCGTCTGCAGGTGCGGATGGGTCGTGGCCACGACGTCGTTGAGCCGCAGCGTCCCCGCTCCGCTGAGTACCGCGTCGGCCCACCCGCGCAGCGTGCGGTAGAGATAGTGGTCCACTTCCGAGCCGAGCGTCCAGGCCTTTCCGTCAAGGGCGACCGCGCCGTCGAGCGTCTGAACCATGTTGAGGATGATGGCGGGCCGATCGGGAGAGCCTTCGAGAGCGAGTGATCGATAGACGTCGCCGAGCGGAATCTCGTGCGGATACGGCTCGGTGGCATCGTACACGAGGGTCAGCGTCTCGGGAAGGGCCACGCGGCGGCCCGGCCTCCGCTAGTAGTCGATCACGGCGCCGGCGCGGATGAGCCGCTCCTGCACCTCCGTGATCAGGTCCCGGCGCTCGGCGAGTTGATGTGGCGTGACACCGCGCTGCACGGCCACCGCGGCGGCGACACCCACGCCTTCGCCCATGGCCATCGTCGTCGGGATGACACGGGCCGACCCGGCAGCCTGATAGGTGGCCGAGAACGCGCGGCTCGCAACAAAGAGTCCGTCAATCCTGACGGTGATCAGCGCGCGCAGCGGGATCGTGTACTCACGCCGCACCGGCTTATATGGATACTGCTCGCCCTTTTTGTACTGGTGGAGATCGACCGGATACGAGGCGGCGCCGATCCTGTCCCAGAACCGCGTGCGCGTCTGGATGTCCTTGGCCGACAGCGTGTACAGGCCACGCAGGTGGCGCGTCTCGCGAACGTACAGCTCCGGGGCGATCTCGACCAGGCGCGCGTTGGCGAAGCCCACGGCGTGCTCACGCAGATAGGCGACCAGCCGCGGGATCTCGCGCGCGGCGCGGTCGTATCCGTCCTGCTTGGACACCCGGCTGGTCCCATCCACGTCATGGATCTGCAGCGAGTTGATCCACACGGTGCCGTCAGGGATCTTCCCGATATTCAGGTCATGGGCGGAAAGGCGGGGATCGTCGGGCCGGTAGCCATCCAGCGCGCTCTTGAATCCCCAGGCGTACCCCAGGTAGGCACCGCTCGGCTGGATCGTCCCGAGCCGCTGCGACCACGCGTAGCGGGTAACGGCACGCCAGTCGACATCGGCCACGCGGAACATCAGCGTCGCCGCCATCGCGCGGCTGTCGATACCCGACGTTTCCCGGCCGTAGGTGAACGGCACGCCCGCGGCCGCGGCCAGATCGCCGTCATCGGTCGCATCGACGGTCACCGTGCCGCGGATAGTGATGACGTCGCCCTCCTGCGTGCGGACCATCGCGCCGCTCACGCGGGCGTCCTCCACGATCGGCCGCACCATCTCGGTACTCAGGAGGAGCGTGATGCCGGGCTCGGCTTCGACCTTGGCGCGCAGGAGACCGCGCACGCGCAGCGGATCGAACGTGATGCTGCCGATCTGCTCGTACAGCTCGAGAAAGATACCCCTGATCAGGTGCCGCTTGTCCTGCCCGCGGCTGAGGTCGACCATGTTAAGCATGGCGCCGGTCATCACCGTGCCAAGGTAGGGTCGGGACTCGACCAGGACTACGATCATGCCCTGGCGTGCCGCGGCGATCGCGGCGGCAACGCCCGCGGCGCTGCCGCCGACGACAAGCACGTCTGCGGGAAGAGAGGCGGGCACACGGTCTGAACGCAGGAAGATGGGCTGGAAAGCCACGAGCGCGGCCGCGCCTAGCACAACGAGCACCAGAAACTTCAGCCGCATGGCCCACTCCTGCCGCGGTCAGCCCCCGCGGACCGGCAACTCGTCCGCGGGGAGGTTGAACTGTGCACTAGGATTCCGGCAATCCCGGCGGGCGGAAATCGCCCGGCATCTGGATCTGACAGTGACTCGCCACGGTCACCTCATTGAGAAGGATGCCCAACTTGACCTCCCAACCGGCCGGCCTCGTGTGCTCGGAGACGCGCCGCCGGCGATCTTCGTTCAATTATATGAGTCGCGAAAACGGCGTCAACCGCGCTGTCCCGGCCTCCCCGCGGGCGCCGGGGCCGGCGCCGCGACGGTGCGAGCGAGGCGCACACACGCTAAAATGGTCTACGGAGCCACCGGGGGGGACGTTTCCACCGGTCAGGAGTGTGGTGATGGAAGACGCGTATGCCCGGCACCTGGCCGACTTCGAGGCGCGAATCGCGCGCGAAGAGAGGATCGAGCCGGGCGACTGGATGCCCGAAGAATACCGCCGCCAGCTCATTCGCATGATCTCGCAGCACGCGCACAGCGAGGTCGTGGGGATGCTGCCGGAGGGCACCTGGATCCCGAATGCCCCCAACCTGCGCCGCAAGATGGTGCTGATCGCCAAGGTGCAGGATGAGGCCGGGCACGGGCAATACCTCTACCACGCGGCGGAGACGCTCGGTGTCTCGCGCGAGGAGATGATCGATGCGCTGCTCGCGGGCAAAGCGAAGTACTCCAGCATCTTCAACTATCCTACTCTCACGTGGGCCGACGTGGGCATGATCGGCTGGCTCGTCGACGGCGCCGCGATCAAGAACCAGCTCATGCTGGCACGATGCTCTTACGGCCCGTATGCGCGCGCCATGACCCGTATCTGCGCCGAAGAAACGTTTCACCACAGGCAGGGCAAGGAGATGGTCATCCGCTACGCGCGGGGAACCACTGTACAGCGGCAGATGGTGCAGGACGCCTTGGACCGGTGGTGGTGGCCCACGCTGATGATGTTTGGCCCACACGACGCCGACTCACCCAACACGCCGGTGCTCGTGCGCTGGGGCATCAAGACCCGCACAAACGACGAATTGCGCCAGGAATTCATCAACGAGACGGCGCCCGAGCTGATGGCCGTCGACCTGATCGTCCCCGACGCAGACCTCCGCCACGATGAGGAGACCGGGAACTGGACGATCGGCCCCATCGATTGGGACCACTTCTGGCAGGTCGTCAACGGCAATGGTCCCATGAACCGCGAGAGGCTCGCGGCGCGCCGGCAGGCGCACGAGGACGGCCGGTGGGTCCGAGAGGCGCTCGCGGCCTACGCGCAGCGCCAGTAGAGACCGGGATGTCCGATACACAGTGGCCCCGCTATGAGGTCTTCAAGCAGGAGGCTCCCGGGCAGCCGCACCGTAGCATCGGCACCGTCCACGCGCCCGATCCCGAGATGGCGCTCATGGTGGCACGAGACGTGCACGTCCGCCGGCCGGACTGCGCAAGCCTGTGGGTGGCGCCCGCAGAGGACATCCTGTCAATGACCGCAGACGAACTGGCCGCAAACCCACACTGGGCCGCCGAAGAGATCCCCGCCGGCGCGGTGACGCAGACCTACCACGTGTTCTTCAAGACGACGCAGCGCCGGGCGTTGACGTTCGTCGCCCACGCCGGAGACGTCCGGGCACGCACGCCGCGCGAGGCGCTGCGCCTGGGGATGGAACGGTTCCCGGCGCCGGAGGTCTTCGTCTGGTGGGTGTGCCCGGCCGGTGCGGTCATGCGCAGCGAGCCCGGGGTCGAAGAGAGCTGGTTTGCGCCTGCGCGCGACAAGACCTACAAGCAGCAGGCCCGATATGTGGATGTGGGCATCGTGCGGCCACGGGCAGGCACGGCCGGAGATGAAGACGATCCAGACGCCGACTGAGCTGGACCTCGCCGTGGCCGCCAGGGTGCTGGCTCTCGCGGACGACGAGCTGATCCTCGCGCACCGGGACTCCGAGTGGACGGGCCACGCGCCGATCCTGGAGGAGGACATTGGCCTGGCGAACATCGCGCAAGACGAGCTGGGCCACGCAGGGCTGTGGTACGGCATCTACAGGTCGCTTGTCGGGCACGATCCGGACCGCATGGTCTTCTTCCGCGAGGCGGGCGACTGGCGATGTGTGCAACTCGTCGAACTGCCGAAGGGCGATTGGGCCTTCACCATGCTGCGTCAGTACCTGTTCGACGCCTACGAACACGTGCTCCTCACTCAGCTGGCTCAGAGCCGCCATGAGGGAGTGGCCGCCGCGGCCGCCAAGATCCGCCAGGAGGAACTCTACCATTCCCGACACACCAGCGCCTGGGTGAGGCGGCTGGGGCTGGGCACCGCGGAGAGCCACCGGCGAACGCAGGACGCGCTGGACGCACTGTGGCCCTATGCGGCGCAGCTGTTCGCGCCGTCCGACGGGGACGAAGACTTGGCCGCCTCCGGGTACGCGCCGCCGCCCACCGGGCTCACAGACGGCTGGACCGCGCTGGTGCGGCCGCATCTGGAGGCCTCCGGGCTGCGCGTGTCCGACGGTCCCGGCCTCGTGCTGCGGCGAGAGCAGCATACACCGCACCTGGCGGAGGTCCTGGCCGAGATGCAGAAGGTCGCCCGGCTGGATCCCGAAGCGGTGTGGTAAGGTGGACGCGATGGAAGCGCGCGATCTGACGAACGCGCATCGACCCCTCACCCCCGAGGCCGTCTGGGACGCCCTCGGTGAGATCATGGATCCAGAGATCCCTGTGGTCTCCGTGGTGGAGATGGGCATCGTCCGCGACGTCGACGTCCGCGCCGACGGCGTGACGGTCTCGATGACGCCAACGTTTGCGGGTTGCCCGGCGCTCGATGTCATGCGCGACGAGATTGTGCGGCGCGTGCGGCATCTGGGAGCGGCCACGGTCGAGGTGAAGACAGTGCTGTCCCCGCCATGGACCAGTGATTGGATCACCGATGGGGCGCGGGCCAAGCTGGCGGCATTTGGTCTGGCGCCGCCGGTCAGGCACGGCGGAAATGTCGCCATGACGTTCCCAGAGGCGGGCCGGTGCCCGCGCTGTGAGGGGACCAACGTCACGCTCAAGAACGCCTTTGGGTCGACGCTGTGCCGTATGATCTTCTACTGCGAGGACTGCAGGGACGCCTTCGAACAGTTCAAGCCGATCTAAGCGCAGCCAGCGCCACCGCCAGATGGTCGTAGGTGGTCTCAAGGTCTTCTGGAATCACTTTGACATCACCCAGAACCGGCATGAAATTCGTGTCGGCAGTCCACCGCGGCACGACATGCAAATGCAGGTGGGCCTCGATGCCCGCGCCGGCCGCGCGGCCGAGGTTCATCCCAATGTTGAATCCCTGGGGTCCCGCCATCTGCTCGAGGGCGCGGACCGCGAGACCGGTCAGATGCATCAGCGCATCGGCCTCTTCCTTCGTGAGGGCATCCAGGCGGGCAACGTGACGGTTGGGCACGGCCATGAGATGGCCTCTGTTGTACGGGTAGCGATTCAGGATGAGAAAGCCCAGCTCGGCACGGTGGACCAGCAGGGTCGCACGATCGTTCTCCGAGGCCAGCGCCTCGCAGAGAAAACAGCCGTCGTCTTTCGGCCCGGCCACGTAGGCCAGCCGCCAGGGCGCCCACAGGTGCTTCACACTTCGCCCCGCTCGATGCGGCCCAGGGCTGCGGACGCCGCGGCCTGCTCTGCCTCCTTCTTGCTGCGGCCGCGCCCTTCTCCCAACGGCCGGCCGCTCACCTCCACGATGGCAACGAACGTCCGCGCGTGGTCGGGGCCCTCTTCTTGAGCGATCCGGTAGCGTGGCATCTGCCGGCGGCGCTGCAGGCGCTCTTGCAACTTGCTTTTGAAGTCCTCGCCCGCGCGTTGGATGTCTTCGGCGACGTCGCCCAGCCACCGGGTGATCATCGCGTGCGAAACGCCGTAGCCGGAGTCAATGTACACCGCGCCGATAACCGCCTCGACCGCATCGGCGAGCATCGAGGGGCGCTGCCGGCCTCCCCCCTTCTCCTCCCCCTTGCCCAGCAGCAGGTAGCGCCCTAGCCCCAGCCGCACGGCGACAGACGCGAGCGCGGCCTCGTTGACCAGGCCGGCCCGTTGCTTGGCCAGCCCTCCTTCATTCAACTCGGGATCGCGGCGGTAGAGATAGTCTCCAACGACCAGGCTCAGGACCGCATCACCGAGGAACTCGAGCCGCTCATAGCTCTTCGCGGGATCACGGCCGCGCTCGTGGCTGAACGAGCCGTGGCGCAGCGCCAGGTCCAGCAGCGAGCGATCCCGGAAACGCACGCCCAGACGCTCTTCGAGCGACGCGAGCTCGGCCAGACGGTCTTGGGACAAGACTTCGCCGACCGCGCCGGTCTCATCGGGCTCGGGCTCGGCGGGAGCGGGCGGGCGCCGTGGTCTAGCCATACGCTCTCAGGATCAGGACGGCGTTGTGTCCGCCAAACCCAAACGCGTTGGACATGACGGTTCGCAGGCGCGCCGGCCTCGCGGTATTCGGCACGTAGTCCAGGTCGCACTCCGGGTCTGGGACCGTGTAGTTGATCGTCGGGGGGATCATGTGATGGCGCAGCGCGAGCGCGCACACAATGAGCTCAACGCCACCCGCTGCGCCCAACAGGTGACCCATCATTGACTTCGTCGAGCTCACCGGCAGGCGCCGCGCACGGTTGCCAAACAGGCGCCGAATCGCCTGTGTCTCCAGGCGATCGTTGTACGGCGTGCTGGTCCCGTGGGCGTTGATATAGTCGATCTCGTCGGACGCGATGGCGGCATCGTTGAGCGCCGCTACCATGCTGCGGTACGCGCCGTCGCCTTCGGGATCGGGCTGCGTGATGTGATAGGCGTCGGACGTCACACCGTACCCGATGAGCTCGCCGTGAATTGGGGCGCCGCGCGACTCCGCGCACTCGAGTGCCTCGAGCAGGACAACCCCGGCGCCTTCTCCCATGACGAATCCATCGCGCGTCGCATCGAACGGCCGCGAGGCCCCTTGCGGATCGTCGTTGCGCGTGGACATCGCTTTCATCGAGCAGAACCCGGCCACCGAGAGCGCCGTAATGGCCGCCTCGCTGCCGCCCGCGAGCATCGCGTCGGCTTCGCCTCGCTCGATCATCCGGACCGCATCGCCGATCGCGTTCCCACCGGTCGCGCAGGCCGTGACGACACAGGAGCTCGGTCCCTTCGCCCCGACGAGGATCGACGTCACACCGCTGGCCATATTCGTAATGATCATCGGGACGAAGAACGGTGACACGCGATCCGGCCCGCGCTCCATGAGCTGGCGATGCTGGTCCTCCCACGTGGTCGCGCCACCGATACCGGATCCGATCAGCACGCCGGTGCGTGCCGCGTTGGCCGGCATAATCGTGTAGCCGGCGTCTTCCAGCGCCAGACGGGAGGCGACGTACGCGAACTGCACGAATCGATCGTTCCGCCTGGCCTCTTTGCGGTCCATATATGCCGTGGGGTCGAAGTCACGCACTTCGGCCGCGATCCGCGTGGCGAAGTCCGAGGCGTCAAAACGCGTAATGGGCCCGGCGCCGGATGTCCCGGCCATGAGCGCCGACCAGAACGGCTGATGGCCTATGCCAAGTGGGCTGACAACGCCCAGGCCGGTAATAACAACCCGTCGCTCCATACCTGCCCCGGCGCCTGCGTCGCCTACTGCGCCGATTCCTTGGCGTGGGCCTCGATGTACTTCACCGCGTCCCCCACGGTCACGATCTTCTCCGCCTGGTCGTCAGGAATCTCTACGCCGAACTCTTCCTCAAGCGCCATGACGAGCTCGACGACATCGAGCGAATCGGCCCCCAGGTCTTCCACGAACGACGACTCACGCGTGACCGTGTCTTCCTCGACGCCGAGTTGATGTCCCACCCGCGCCTTCACCCGATCGAACACCGTAGACATGACCCCGTCCACCTCCATCCCATAGTACCGCTCCGCGCCGGCGATGACCGCGTGCGGTGAGCCCCTCAGTGCATGATCATACCGCCGTCGACATGCAATACCTGCCCGGTGATGTACGCCGCCTCATCCGAAGCCAGGAACACCACGGCCGCGGCGATCTCGTCAACGGACCCTGCCCGCCCCAACGGAATGTACTCCATGGAAGGCTCGACCGCCCTCGACCGGCCCTCACCGTTCAACGGGACGGCGCCCGGGGTTATGGCGTTGACCGTGATTCCCCGAGATCCCACCTCGCGGGCCATGGCCCGGGTGAGACCGACCAGTCCGGCCGTACCCGTCACGTAGGCTGCGCCCCCCGCTGGCGACCCGCTCGCTGGTGCCGGGGTGGTGATGGCGATGATGCGGCCCCGCCGCTGCCGGACGAACTCGCGCAGAGCGGCACGCATACAGTAGAAGGTGCCGCTCAGGTTGGTCCCCACAACGGCCATCCACGCATCGTCCTGCAAGGCCAGCACCGAATGGTCCGCCGCCAGACTGATCGTGACCAGAATGTCCAGTCGCCCAAACGTCGCCGAGGCCGCCGCGACCACCACCGCCGCCGCAGAGGGCTGAGCGAGATCGGCCTGGACCGCCTGGGCACGTCCCCCGGACGCCTGAACCGCGGCCACGACCGCCTCGGCGACTGCGCCGTGGCGGGAGTACTGCGCGATCACCGCGGCCCCCTCATGGGCGAGCGCGGCGACGATATGCGGACCCAAACCATGCGATGCACCGGCGACGATCGCGACCTGATCGCGTAGCCGCTCCACGGCCGGTCTCCTATCCATGCTGGGCCCGGCTCGCCGGGGCGGATGCGGCCCGCAGGTGCGTCTGAACGGCCTCCAATGTCTCCTGATTCTCCACGGACATCACCGCGGCACCGGGAACGGTCCGGCGGGCCAGCCCCGCCAGCGTCGTTCCCGGGCCGACTTCGAGGTACAGGGTCGCGCCCAGCCCGCGCAACGTGTGAAGCGACTGCTCCCACCGCACCGGGTGCGCCACCTGCTCGGTCAGCGCGACTCGGATCTCCTCGGGGCGGCGGACCGGCTGTGCCGAGACGTTGGCGACGACCGGAATGCGCGCGTGCGAAAGCGGGATGCTTTGGAGCAGCGGCGCGAGCCGCTCGGCAGCCGGACGCATCAGCGAGGTGTGAAACGGCGCGCTCACGTCAAGACGCACGACCCGCCGCGCACCGGCCGCCCGGAGTGGGCCGCCGACGGCATCGACGGCGGCGATATCGCCGGCGATGACGGTCTGGCCCGGGGCGTTGAAGTTCGCCACCTCGACGAATCCCGGCACGGCGCGGCAGATCTCAACCACGGTCTGTGCGGGAAGCCCGAGCACCGCTGCCATGGCCACAGCGCGACCACTGGCGGCGTCCTGCATGAAGCGACCTCTCTCGCGCACGACACGCGCGGCGTCGGCAAACCCGAGCGCCCCCGCGGCCACGAGCGCCGTATACTCTCCCAGGCTCAGGCCCGCAGCGAGCGCGGGGTGAATTCCCGCTGCCGCGAGCGTGGACGCGATCGCCCAACTGCACGTGAGGATCGCGGGTTGTGTCAGCTCTGTCTGGCGAAGACGCTCTTCGGGACCATCGCGGCAGAGTCCCAGAAGATCGATACCGGTGGCCTCACTTGCCTCATCGAAGACCCGCCGCGCGACCGGATGGCGATCGGCGAGGTCGACGCCCATGCCGACGTACTGGGCGCCTTGCCCGGGGAACATAAACGCGATCACCGGCGCGGACTTCCTTCCACCACGGCTCCGTTGGTCCACCGCATCGCCGCGGCGCCCCATGTCAGTCCTCCGCCGAAGGCGACGAAGGCGATCAGGTCACCCGCGCGGATACGGCCCTGTTCGACCGCCTCATAGAGCGCCACCGGTACCGACGCCGATGAGGTGTTGCCGTACCGGTCGACATTCACGAAGAAGCGATCGAGGGGCTGTCCGAGACGTTTGGCAGCGGCCTCGATGATGCGCAGGTTGGCCTGATGAGGAATGAAGCAATCGACGTCGTCGATCGTATATCCGGCCTGGGCGACAACGGTCTCGATCGCGCGGGGAATAACCCGGACCGCGAACTTGTACACTTCCCGGCCGTTCATCTTGAGAAAGTGCCCGCGGGCGGCGACGGACTGCGCACTGGCCGGCACTCGAGATCCGCCGGCCGGAAGACAGATCATCGACCCTCCAGCGCCGTCGGAGCCAAGGTGAAACGAGAGAAAGCCTTCGTCGGGGGCGCAGGGGCGCAGGACGACCGCCGCAGCGGCGTCGCCGAAGAGCACGCAGGTCGCCCGATCGCTCCAATCGACGATCCGCGACAGCGTCTCGGCGCCGATCACGAGCACGGTGTCCGCGCGCCCCGCGGCGACCGCTGCGTGTCCGACCGCCACCGCGTAGGCCCAGCTGCTGCAGGCGGCCGAGGCGTCAAACGCCCCGGCTCGCGTCGCGCCGAGCCGGTCCTGCACCAGGCAGGCCGTGGCGGGAAAGAGCATGTCGGGCGTGGCCGTTCCGACAACGAGCAGATCGAGATCCCGTGCAGCAACGCCGGCGCGGCGCAGGGCTTCCCGTGCGGCATCGAGCGCCAGGTCAGAGGTGGCAACCGTCTCGGCGGCTACGCGACGTTCACGGATGCCCGTGCGAGTCTGTATCCACTCATCGCTGGTGTCGACGAGGGCCTCGATCTCATGGTTGGACATCACGCGCGGAGGGATGCTGAGGCCCATCCCCGCGATCGTCGACCCGCGACGCGTCATCGGCGAAGCCACGGAGCGGGCTACGCTTCCCTCTTTTTCTTGGGGCGTGCGGCCTCGATGGAGATCACTTCGCGGCCCGCGTAGTATCCGCACGACGGGCAGACACGATGCGGCACGATCCGCGCCTTGCACTGCGGGCACGTCACGAGCGTGACCGGCGCAGACTTCCAACGGCTTCGCCGGCGGGCGGTGCGCGCCCGGGAATGGCGTCGCTTCTGGGTCATCGCTTTCCCCCTTTTACTGCGGATCCCGGCGCCAGCGTTCCAGCGGTGCCAGGCGTGGATCGACCTCTTCAACGCGGCAGTTGCACGCCCCGCGCACGGCGCCGCAACGATCGCACAATCCTTCACAGGCCTCGTCGCACCGGGCCACCATCGGTAGGGCCAGAAGCAACTGCTCGCGGGCCAGAGCCTGCAAGTCGAGCGTCGCCGTGGCCCCCTCCGTCGCAAGCGGGCCCTCGACGCCCGTCCACTCGAGGTCTTCCAGGACCCTGGCCTCGAGACGATACCGGAACGGCCGGGCGCACCGATCGCACGCCATCTCGACGTGGGTCACAAGATGGCCTTCGACGCGGAGCACGCTGCCGAGGTTGGTCAGCACGAGCCGGCCCTCGACCGGCTCGGCAAACGGCACCTCGGCGATCTGGCTGGGGACGGTCTCATGGCACGCCACGATCAGCGTGGCGCCGCGCTCGTCTCGAAGGGGCCGCAGATCAACGGTCATGGTACGCAGCCTCCGTCAGACTTTTCCATTATAGGGACGCGGTTTTTGGGGTGTCAACGAACGCGGTGATAACGAACGCGCCGGCTCACCCGCCGCGCCGCTCGGTGGCCTCGGGCGCGTGCAGCATCTCCCGGCCGCGGCGGATGGCGGCCAGCACGCGCTCCACCTCCGCCTCAAGCCGCTGGAGCACCTGCGCCGCGTAGTCGTCCGCGCCCCGCCGCAGGCGGTCGGCCTCGCGCCGTGCGTCCTCAACGCTGTTCTTGCTTTCGGTGGGCCGCACCGGCCCACCCGGAGCCGGACGGCGCGGCTCGGCGAGCGAGCGGGCGTGCGACTGCGCATCCAGGATCAGAGTCCGCGCTTCTTCACGCGCGCGGGCGAGCGCGGCTTCGGCTTCGGCCTGCAGCCCTGCCGCGTGATGCAGCTCGCGTGGCAGGGCCGTGCGGATCATGCGCACCAGCCCAATGACCTCGGCCTCAATGGCCTGCCGCTGCGCGGGGGGAAGACGATCCAAGTGACGGTGCAGGACGCGCTCCAGCCGATCAAGGATCTCCAGGGTCGAGTCCACGCGTCAGTCTCCCGCGCGCGCCGGCCATCGCCCGCGCAGGCGCCGCGCGACCGCCGGCGGCACGACGCTGTCCACCGCGCCGCCGAGGCTGGCGACTTCGCGGATCAGCGACGAGGAGATGAACGCGTACTCGGGATCGGCAATAAGCAGGAGCGTATCCAGGTTGGGTGCCAGCTTGCGGTTCATCGCCGATTGCTTCAACTCGAAATCGAAGTCCCCCACCGCCCGCAGCCCCTTCACGATGCAGCTCGCACCCCGCTCGCTGGCGTAGGCAACCGTGAGGCCCGTGTACGCCGCCACCTCAACGGTGGGCAGATCTGCGACGGCGTCTTTGAGCATCTCAACGCGCTCAGAAAGCGAGAAGGCGCTGTGGCCCTTCTCGACGTTCTCGGCCACCGCCACGATCGCGCGGTCGAACAGCCGGGCAATCCGGCGAATGACATCGAGATGCCCGTGGTGCACCGGATCGAAGGTCCCTGGATACACGGCGATGCGCATGACGCCTCCTCTCCCGGCGGGCTACGGATGCGGCCCCGCGCGGATGAACCAGAGTACCGTCTCACCGTAGCGCGCCTCCCGCGCGAGCGTGTAGCCCTCGGGCAGCGCCGGCCGGTCGCGCCAGTGCCCTTCCCCGACGATCACGCCGGAACGCACCAGCAACCCCGCGCCGGCAACCGCCGCCATGGACCGTGCGAGCCATTCCGCGCCGTACGGTGGATCGAGAAGGATCAGGTCGAATGCGTCCCCGCGCGCGCGCAGGCGTCCCACGGCTACCAGCGCGTCCTCAGCGCGGACCTCCGCCCGCCCGCGAAGGCCCTCCTGCCGTAACCGATCCTCGATGGCGCGCGCATGGCGCGGATCGTGCTCGACAAAGACCGCGCGCTCGGCGCCGCGATGGAGGGCCTCGATCCCCAGCGTCCCGGTGCCGGCGAACAGGTCCAGGACGCTCGCGCCCGCCGTTGCCGCACCCAGGATGTTGAACAGGGCATCGCGCACGCGCGCGGCGGTGGGACGGAGCGTCTCACGGGCGCCGGGCGGGGCCCGCCGGGTGCCCGCCTGCCGGTGGGGGCGGCGGGCCTGCTCGCGTCGGAGGCGCATGCCGGTCACCCGACCGACGCGAGGCCGGCGCGCTCGGCCAGGTGTGTCCGGACGGCATCGGCAAGCCCCGCCAGCGCGGGATCTGTCAGCGTGGGATCGTCGCCGAGAAGTGTGTGAGCGGCTTCGCGGGTTTCCTCGAGCAACGGCAGGTCGGTGACGAGATCGGCCACCCGAAGACCGGCAAGCCCATGCTGCCGTACGCCCAGGATCTCGCCTGGGCCACGCAGCGTCAGATCCTCCTGCGCGATCCGGAATCCGTCGTGCGTGGCGGCCATGACGTCCAGGCGCCTGCGGCCCTCGGGTGTGGTTGGGTCCGCGATCAGAATGCACTGCGACCGCGCGTCTCCACGCCCGATCCTGCCCCGGAGTTGATGGAGCTGGGCCAGTCCGTACCGATCCGCGTCTTCCACTACCATAAGGGATGCGGTGGACACGTCGATGCCGACCTCGATGACGGTCGTGGCAACCAGGACATCAATCTGACCGGCGCGGAAGGCCTCCATGCGGGCGGCCTTCTCCGGCCCCGAAAGCCGGCCGTGCATGACCGCCACGCGCAGCCCCGCAAGCGGCCCGGCGGACAGTTCCGCGGCAAGGTCGAGCGCGGATCGCGCCTGCACGGTCTCCGACTCCTCGATCAACGCGCAGACGACATACGCCTGCCCCCCGGCCTTCACCCTCTCGCGTACGTACGCGTACACTTTTGCGCGCGCCGCCGAGGGCCGGACATATGTGGCCGGCGGCCGGCGGCCAGGCGGCATCTCGTCGAGCACCGAGACATCGAGGTCGCCGTAGACGGTGAGCGCGAGCGTGCGCGGGATCGGCGTGGCCGTCATCACGAGGACATCCGGGGCGCGACCCTTGCCGCGCAGCCGGGCCCGCTGCATGACGCCGAATCGATGTTGCTCATCGACGACGACCAGGCCCAGACGGTCGAAGACCACGCGCTCTTCCAGCAGCGCGTGCGTTCCCACAACGACGGCCGGCCCGCCCCGCCGCAGTGCGGTGAGCGCGGCGTCGCGGCCACCCGACTCCATCCCGCCGACCAGCAGATGCACGTCGATGCCCAGTGGACCGAGCAGGCGCCCCACCGTGAGATGGTGCTGTCCCGCCAGGATCTCCGTGGGCGCCATGAGCGCCGCCTGGTACCCGCCGTCCACACACGCGACGAGGGCGGCCGCCGCCACAACGGTCTTCCCCGAACCGACGTCGCCGTGCAGCAGGCGGTTCATCGGGACGGGCCGCCGCATATCACGCGTGATCTCGGCGATCACCCGGCGCTGCGCGCCGGTCGGCGGAAACGGCAGAGACGAGAGAAAACGCGACACGAGGCCTTGCGGCGGCCCGTACGTCGCACCCCGAGGCGTGGTTTCAAGCGCCCGCCGCCGCTGAAGAATGCCGATCTGCACGACGAGAAATTCCTCAAACGCCAGGCGCCGCCGGCCCGCGATCTGGTCGCTTTCGTCGTCGGGAAAGTGCGCGCACAGGAGTGCCTCGCGGATCGGCCGCAGGCCAAAGCGCCGGCGCATCTCTTCGGGGAGCACATCGGGCATCGCCGCGACATGAGCCTCAAGCGCGTCGCGGACGATGGTACGCAGCGTGCGCTGCGGCAGTCCTTCCGTGCTCGGATAGATCGGCACGAGCCGGCCAACCAGCCACGGCTCCTCGTCTGCGTCTATGACCTCGACCTCGGGCGAGAGAAACTGCAGGCCGCGTCCGGCGCGCTCGACCCTGCCGTAGAGGCTGATGTGCTGTCCCCGCGACAGCGTCTGCGCCAGGTAGGGCTGATTGAACCACACGACGTGCGCCACACCAGTCGCATCCGCGACGCCGGCGCGCACAAGCGGGAGGCCGCGGCGCGTGCGTACGACCTGAATACGCTCGAGCCGGACGATCGACGCGGCCTCGGCACCCTCGCGCAACTGCGCGAGCGGCGTCGGGTGGCGGCGATCTTCGTGGCGGCGCGGCAGATGGAGCAGGAGGTCGCGGACGGTGTCGATACCAATACGGCCGAGCAGAGCCGCCCGCGCGGGACCGACGCCCCGCAGGTACTGGACGGGTGCATCGGCTATCGGCCGGCGCCCTGCTCCGGCGGCCGCAGGGGGATCGAGGGAAGCAGCGCGGCGCCTGGTCATGACCCGACCCGCCGGGAGCCGCGGGTCTGGCGTGAAGTTCGCCGCTCCGCGAGGCACTCCTTGGTGACCGGTGCCTGACGAGGCCTCACCGCGGCGTTGCGGGGCTGCGGCGGGTCGTGGTACAATCCCGCCGTTGCCCGGCGCGATCTGCCGTCGGCATCGAGGTGTGGGATGGCACGGCGATGCGCAATCTGCGGAAAGTCTCCTGCGTCGGGGTACAGCCTCAGCCACTCACACGTGCGCTCGCACCGGCGGTTTCTGCCCAATCTTCAAAAGGTGCGGGTCATGATCGGCGGGGTGCGGCGGCGGACGCATGTGTGCACGGCCTGTCTGAAGAGCCGGCGCGCGGTGCGTGCCGTTTAACGTTCCTACACCACAGCCCGTCGCTTACGACTGCTGGGGAAACACCGCGTCGACATCCTTGGCACCAAGCACGTAGCGCTCCCCGCAAAACCGGCACTGGACTTCCACACGGCCTTCTTCACGCAGGAGCCGCTCACCCTCGTCGCGTCCCAGCGCCGCGATGACCTCGGTCACCTTCTGTGGGCTGCACCGGCAGGCAAACCGCATGGGACGCCGCTCCAGTACCGACGGCGATAGACTGCCGAGCGCCTCTTCGAGCATCTCGTCGGGAGACGCGCCGTCTGCGACCATCGTGGTGATAGGGGGCAGGCCCTTGACGCGTTCATCGAGATAGGCGGGGATCGTCTCCGGCGCGCCCGGCAGCACTTGAAGGAGCAGCCCGCCGGTAGCCAGCACGGCGTGATCAGGCCCGACAAGAACGCCGACGGTGACCGCCGACGGCACCTGCTCACTGCTCACCAGGTACGCCGCGAGATCTTCTCCGATCTCGCCTGAGACAAGCGGCACGCTCCCCTGATAGGGATCGCGCAGGCCCAGATCGCGCGTCACGTGGAACGTGCCGCGCCGGCCTACCGCGCCACCGACATCGAGCTTGCGGGCCGACGTCGGGGGCAGGTCGGTCTGCGGGTTGGTGACATAACCACGCAACGCGCCATTGGCGGTGCTCTCGCAGATCACCGGGCCCAAGGGTCCGTCGCCGAGCACGCGCACCATGACGGTCTGCTGACCCTCCAGCCCGGATCCGAGCATCGCCGCGGCGACGAGTGTGCGGCCCAGCGCGGCGGTCGCCGTGGGGAGCGTCCCGTGGCGCAGCCGCGCCTCTTCCGTCACACCCGTCGCGATGGCCGCGCAGGCCAGGACCGAGCCTTCCGCCGCGATCGCGCGGACCAGCATGTCGCCGTTCGCCTCTGGTTTCATAGGCACCTATTGTAGCGCGGGTACCGTGCCGTGCATGGGGTTGGCGGGTCCGTGTCCGCGGCCGATGGGCAAGGCCGCGCGGATCGCTCCGCCGATAAACGCTTTGGCCCGCCGGATGGCCTCCCCGACGTCCCGGCCCAACGCGAGCTCTGCCGCGATGGCCGCGGCGAAGATACACCCCGTGCCGTGGGTATGACGGGTCGGAATACGCGCTTCCCTCAGGGATGTAAACGCGCGGCCATCATAGATTATGTCCTCGGCATGGCCCTGCAGATGCCCGCCCTTGACGACGACCACGCGCGGGCCGAGGCTGTGAATACGCCGGGCCGCCTCACGCATGCGCTCGACCGTGTCGATGGCCATCCCCGTAATGGCCTGGGCTTCGTGAAGGTTGGGAGTCACCACCGTCGCCAGAGGCAGCAGGACTCCCCTAAGCGCGTCCATCGCCTCCGGGCGAAGGAGCGGTGCGCCCGACTTGGCGATCATCACAGGGTCGACGACGAGATTGGGAATGCGGTGGTGCCGGATGCGATCTGCCACGGCCTCGATAATCCCGGTATTGCTCAGCATCCCGGTTTTTGCCGCATCGACGCCGATATCGGTGACGACGACGTCGATCTGCTGCGCAACAAACTCGGGGGAGATCTCGACGACGCCGAAGACGCCCGTCGTATTCTGGGCGGTGAGCGCGGTGATGGCCGTCATCCCGAACACGCCCAACGCCGAAAAGGTCTTCAGGTCCGCCTGAATGCCGGCGCCACCCCCCGAATCCGAACCTGCGATCGCCAGCGCCCGCTTCGTCATCACCGCACCTCGCCACGCGCCACGAAATGATCCCATCCTCCTGCCAGGGGGCGCAGGGTGCCGTCATCGCCGCGGAGCATGAGGCCGTCGGCCGCCGGCCGCACCTCACCGATGCGCGACAGAGGCGTGCCCACCGCAGCCACAGCGGCGGCCAAGGTGCCTTCGGCCTCAGGCGCGGCGGCCACCAACAGCTCGAAATCCTCGCCGCCGCGCAGCGCCAGGTCGAGGGCATCGATCCCAAGCTCGCCCGCGGCGGCGCGCACGTCCGATGAGATCGGCAACGCCGCGGCATCGATTGTTGCGCCCACGCCGCTCTCCTCCGCCAGCCGCCCCAAATCGGCGGCCAGCCCGTCGCTGAGATCCATCGCCGCGCGAACGGCGCGCGTGTGTGCGAGCGCCTGGCCCTCCCGCACCCGTGGGGTCGGTGTGCAGTAGGCCGCCACCAGCGGCCCGGACCCGCCGGCGTCTGCTCCGCAACGGTGCAGCAGACGTAGGCCGGCGGCCGCGCGACCGAGATCGCCGGTTACCAGAAGCGCATCGCCGGGCCGCGCTCCGCTCCTCCGGAGCACCAGTGCCGGGTCGACGTCGCCGAGCACGGTCACATCGACGACCAGGGGTCCACTGGTCTGACTGATGTTGCCGCCGGCCGTCGTCATTTCCCAGCGTGCCAACTCACCGCGCACGCCGTCGTACAGCGCCTCAACCCATGAGGCCTCGGTCGACGCCGGCAACAGGAGCGACAGCAAGGCATAGCGTGGGGTTCCTCCCATCGCGGCAATGTCGCTCACGCTGACGGCGATCGCCCGGTGGCCGATCTGCTGCGCCGTCATCAGATCGCGTAGGAAATGCACTCCGTCGACCTGCACGTCGACCGTGGCCAGGAGCTCCCGCCCGGACGGGACCGAGAGCACGGCGGCATCGTCGCCCAGGTACGGTGAAGCCAGACGCTCCCGGAGGCGCGCCAGCAGGCCGAACTCGCCGAGGTCAGCGACCGTCTCGTGCCGCATCGATGCGCTCCCGCAGCCTCCTCGTCGCGGCTGCGATGTCCTGCTGCCCGACGACCGCCGTGATGACCGCCACGCCGGCGGCGCCGGCGCGCAGAACCGCGGCGGCATTGTCGGCCGTGATCCCGCCGATCCCAACCACAGGAATCGTGACGGCACGGATGATCTCCGCCAGACCGGCGATGCCAATCGGCTCGCCGGCGTCAGACTTTGCCGACGTGGCAAACACCGACCCGACACCGAGATAGTCGGCTCCTTCGGCCTGCGCGCGCCGCGCCTCGCCGACGGTGCCCGCGGACGCCCCCACGATCCGTCCATCGCCCACGATCCGCCTGGCGGCGGGAACGGCCAGATCGTCCGGGCCGACGTGGACGCCGGCGGCGCCGCACTCCGCGGCGACATCGGCGCGGTCGTTGACGATCAACAGGGCGTTCCACCGCCGGCAGATTGCGGCGATCCGCCGGCCGATGACGACGACATCCCCCGCGGGCATCGATTTTTCGCGCAGCTGGATCGCCGTCGCACCGCCGCCGAGGGCGGCTTCCGCCTGGTCCTCGTGGGTGCGGCCGGAGATGCTGCGGTCGGTCAAGACATACAGCGTCAGGTCCACGCGGCGTCCCGGATCGAGATCCGCGCGCCGGCGGCCAGGCGCTCTGGGCTCAGGCCTGCGAGCGCATCGATGAGGGCGACCTTGAACGACCCCGGACCGCGGGCCTCATGCGCCGCATCCTCGGCCGCAACGCCTGTTGCGGCGAGCCCTGCGGCCGCGGCGATGAGCGCATCGGGCTCTATCGCTGCAAAGGCCGCGATGATGGCCGTCGCCAGATCACCGCCACCGCTGATTCTCGTCAGCATCGGGGAGCCGTTCTGCACCGAGAGATGCCGGCGCCCGTCGCTCGCGTGGTCGTGGGGACCCGTTACGGCTGCGACCGCGCCGGTCATCCGCGCCAGACGCGCGGCGAGCACGTCCCCCGCACTCGACGGGTCACGCGATTCGACCCCGCGCATCGTGCCCTCGGCGCCGAGCATCGCCGCCGCCTCACCGAGGTTCGCCCGCACAACGGCGACCCGGAACTCGGCGAGCGCGCGGCGCGTGTTCACCAGCCGGAACGCGGAGGCGCCGACCCCGACGGGATCGACGATGATGGGAATGCCCGCGGCGCTGGCCGCCCGCCCCGCACGGATCATCGCCTCGAAGCGCTCGTGGGTGGGCGTGCCAAGATTGAGCACCAGCGCCCCGGATGCGGATGCAATCTCCTCGACCTCCTGGCCGGCGAGCGCCATCACCGGCAGCGCCCCGAGCGCGAGGGTGGCATCGGCAACGTCACGCATGGTCACCAGGTTCGTGATGATGTGAATGAGCGGCCGCCGATCGCGCAGGCGCGACAGCAGATCGCCGATGCGGCCGGCGAGACCCCCGCCCTCGAGCGGCACGGTCACCGTCTCCGTCTCAGCACGACGTAGAGGCCCAGCGACACCAGGAAGCTGGGCAGCGACGCCCCCAGCCAGGGTAACGATGTGCTCAGGGGGAATGGGAGATGGAGCCACCGGAAGAGGGCCGCCAACCCCGCCGTCCAGCCCGGTATGCCGGTGGGCACGATCCACTGATACACGAGAAAGCCCAGCGCCCATGACAGCAGACCGGGCCAGTGGACGCCGCCGCCGTACCAGTAGGCGCCGCCCTCACGGTAGAGCTGTGTCGTGTCGTACTGCCGCCGCACCAGGAAATAATCGGAGGCCAGAACTCCGAACAACGGCACAAAGAACGACCCGATCAAGAAGAGAAAGATCTCGTACCGCGCGACGTCCGCAGTCACGGCCAGCACGAAGCAGACTCCCCCCACGAGCACCGCAAGCCACCGCTGGCCCGCGCGAGGGAAGACGTTCTGGACGCTGACGGCCGTCGAGTAGATGTTGGCGAACGCGTTGTCGGTCTCATCCACGAGGAGCAGCACGAGCGCGGCCCATCCTCCGGCCACGCTCATGATTGCCGGGACCAGATCCGTGGTCTTGAGGGCCAGCACGAACAGCGCCCCCAGCGCGTAGAACCAGACGTTGGCGATGAAGTAGCCGATGTAGGTCCCCCGGAATGCCGAGCCGGTGTCCCGGGCAAACCGGTTGTAGTCTGCCACCAGCGGCAGCCAGGAGACCGGCATGGCGATCACAAGATCGACGCCCAGCCAGAACGGCAGCTTCCCGTCGCCCGGCGCGGCAAGCAGGGCACGGATGTCGTAGTGCGTGGCCAGGTACCAGGTCAGGTACAGCGCCGAGCCATAGACCAGCCAGATCGCAAATCGCCTGAGCCACCGGCGCACGACCACCAGCGGGCCGCCGATCGCAAGCAGTGTGGCAACCGCCGCAAAGAGCAGCATCCAGGGCACCAACAGTTCGACGCCAAAGAGGGTCTTCGAGATACCGCTCGCGGCCCGGCCCATGATGAACACCTCAAACGCTCCCCAGCCGATGAGCTGGATGACATTCAACAGGGTCGCCAGGTATGAGCCGCGTATGCCCAGCGCCGGCCGGTAGAGCACCATCGTGGGCACGCCGGTATCGCTGCCGATCGAGCCGGCCAGAGCCAGGAGCAGGTTGCCGATAAGCGTCCCGATGACGATGGCCAGCAGCGCCTGGCCGAAGCCCAGCCCGGGAACGAGCAGCGTCCCCGCCAGAAGCACGAGGAGTCCCACACCCAGGCTGGACCAGAGCGCGAAGTAGTCGAGGAACCCCAGGATGCGAGAGCTGGCGGGGACGGGCTCGATCCCCCACTCGGGTGGGGACTCGACGCGCGCCCGCTTCAGTGCCTGGACCGCCACACTACACCTCTCGTCGGGCGATCTGCGGGACGACGCCGGTGCGCCGGAGCGCTTTCAGCACCAGGTAGCCGAGGATCGCACCAGGAATCGAGCTGGCCAGAAACGCCACGATCAGCGTCATAAGCGGAATCGCCCGCCCCATCACGGCTGGTGCGATGATCAGCGCGCCGATCGTCGCGCCGACCAATCCCGTGCCGATCGGCTCGAGCAGTCCCACCCAGTCGCGCCGCCAGAGCAGATAGGCAAACCCTACCAAAAGGGCTCCAGGAATACCGCCCGGAAACGCCAGCGGGGTGCCCACGCCGAGCGCATTGCGGAGGATGGCCGCCACGGTCGCCGCCAGTGCGGCGTACCAGGGGCCGACGAGCACGCCGGCGAGGGCGTTGATCGTATGCTGCCACGGAAGTACCCGGGCACCCGCAACGGGAAACGCCCCCGGAAAGAACGACAGCGCCACCGGCAGCGCGGCAAAGAGCGCGGCAAGCACGAGCCTTTGGGTTTGCATCTCGCCCTCCTCAGGGCCAACACCAAAAAACCGCCACCCGACCAGGTGGCGGTGCGCTCAGCCATTCCCCACGCCAGCATTACCTGGATCGGGTCCAACGGGGTCGGCGAATTTCCAGGCGCTGGCGCGTCCGGTCGGTTCGCCCTCTCAGCCCGCCTACCCGAGCTCCCCCAGGGCACTATGCAATTCCGCAGACGATGATACGCTGTCACACCTCGCGCGACAAGTACTGCCGGGCGCAGGGTAGCCGGTCCGAGGCGGTACTCGGTTTGAACCGAGTAGTGCGCCCGCGGTTCCTTTACGGCTGCCGCCGAGCGTCGGCCGAAATACCGCTCGGCCTCATGCCCGTTGTGCGCCCGGCACCGCAACTGGATGTTGTCGACCGTCGGCGCGCCGCCCGCTGCGTGGGGCACCATGTGATGGAACTCCAGACAGCCCCGCTCCGTGCAGCGGCGGCCACTTCCGCCGACGAAGGCGCACCGCCCGTCGTCCCGGAGCCAGACTTCACGCTTCACCGCGGCCGGGACGTGCCGCGACCCTTGGGCGGTCCCGCGACTTGCGCGGGGGCGACTCATCATGGCCAGTTTCTTCCTGGTGAGGTCCTCAAGTAGCGCAGTCAGGGCCCGATCGATGATCTGGCCGACATCGCCGTCAGGAATCTGGTGGCGCAAGAGGTCCTGCGCGCGCCGGAGCTTCGCGTGGGTCTCGCTGCTGGCCGTGAACTGAATCCGATAGCGTTCGGGTGCCAGAGGCACCACGATCGCCGGCCGCGCCGAAGGTGGTGCGGGCGCCAGAGTCCGTCGTTCCAGGGATGCACCCTCCTGCGCGTCCTCGGCCGGCAAGGAACCAGCGGCGGCATCACGTGACCCCGGCAGCGGCGCAGCGGCGTGATTCGCAGTCGGGAGCCTGCGGACGGAAGCCGGGACGTCTGGCTGGGGCCGCAGGCGCGCGACCAGTTCCTCGACCTGTCGCCTGGTCTTGTCCCTGGCGGCGTCGAGGAGATCCCGATGATTTGCAGGAGTCAGATGCGCCGCCAGGAGCACTACTGAGGTCAGGTTCACTGATCCCTCGCCGAACATCTCGAGAATCACCGGGAACTTCCGAGCGGCCCGGGCGGCGGTGATGCGCCCGTAGGCGGCGTGCTCAGAGAGCCGAAGGGCCTGCGTGCAGTACACGAACAGCGACGAATAGCCCTCGGCCAGGTAGAGGCGCCTCGCATCGAGCTCTGCCAAGTGGGCAATGAGGGCTACCGTGACCTCTCGCTCCCGCGTAGCAAGTTCTTTCACGCGCGCGAGAAGGCCGTCGTTCGAAAGCTGAGCCGCAGAAGACAGCAGATGCGGGTCCATGGCTCTTTATACCATGGCACTTTTCCATCGCCTGGCCGCGGCTGCAGTGCGCGCCAGTCGCCAGATCTTCTTCAGTGCGCACCTTCCGTGTGAAGACGTCTTCTCAGGGGACTCTGGTGCGTATGCTGCCCATTCCTGGACGATGCCTTGCGGAATCGGTACTGCCTTCCGAAAACCTGTCAATACCCTTTCTTCAATTTCCGCGAACTATTTCGGCAGCCGCACTCACGCCGACTTTGAGCAGGCGACGCAGGAGATCGTCAGGGTCCTCAAACCAGGGGGACAGATCGTGATCTGGGATGTCGCTCATATAGTCCATGCGTGTGCATCGAGGCTGGCTTGGCTCGCAGGATGCATTGCCCGCACCGGAGGAGACGGCCAGACCTTACCGAACTTCCCCGCGTCACCCATGATCGAAACCGCCTACGTGCTCATCCGGCTGGAGCGTAATACGCCTGCCGAGGTGGCCCGCCGGGTCCGCCGCGTTCAGGGCGTGGC
>JBOGSE010001016.1:0-3523 GCA_050694895.1 bacterium
CTCGCACACTGCGCCCCGCCCGTACCAGCTCGACCAGCTGCTGCCGAAACTCCGCTGGATACCGCGTCCGCATCGTGGACTCCTTCCGCCCAAAGGGACAGTGTCCACGAAACGGGGTCAACTCCACACGCGCCTGAAGCTGCCGGCGCCCCGCGTCTATGGTAGAATTCCATTTGTGATCATTCCAGTCAGGCGCCGCAGCTTAGGCGCATCCCGTTAGGCAGCGCAATAGGAGGTAGTCCCATGAGACCGGTGACTCTCGCGAATGTTGGGCTTAGTCTCATCGGGTTCTTCGCCCTCGTGCAGGCGCTGGCGGCTTTCCCATCCCTCGCCACCTGGGGTGCGCTGTTAGCCCAACACGAGCAAGGTCGGGCTCTCGTGCCGTTAATAACGATCCTGCCGTTTGCACTGCTCATCCTGCTGGGCCTCGTCCTCATCACCAAGCCCGCTTCCATGGCGCGCCTCCTGTGGGCGAGGCCTGCTGAAGAGCAAGAGACTGCCACCGGCGACGAGATACCCCTGCTCATCTTCGCCGGGGCTGGCGTCGTTGTCTTCGCAGGCGGGCTGCCGGACCTGTTTCACGCTTTGCAGCTCAGCGTGCTCATGGGATTGGACAGCGACAATTCACGCCTCCAGCTTCTAGCGGGCGCCCTGGCGCGAGTTGTGCTGGGTTTAGTCCTCTTCTTCCGACCCCACATGGTCCTCGAGTTTTGGCGTCCTAAGCACGCTCGAGTCGATCCGCCCCCAGGATAATGGCAGCGCTGCCTAACAAGCGCTTGAAGCTGGCGGGCCCGGCCTTGAAGGGAATCGTCCATTTGTGCACCCGCCGCGCTCTCGAACGTCTCTATTCTATTTGCGCCCGCAGGTTTGGGCCCGCAGCTTTCTGTGAAGCGGCGCACCCCGTCAAGCCCGGCCTGGTGGTCGGGCTTTTCTTCCTTCTGTTGTCGGGCCTCGTGCGGCCCGTTCAGCCGGTGCCCTCGAGGTGCCGCTCAGCCTTCTGTACGCGCTCTCAGTGACGAGGAGTCCTCGCCGGCGCAGCGGGGGATCCGAAAGAGCGGTGGCGCCAACTAAGCGACGACCTCACCTGCGGTCATAAGCTGCGACGCGCTCACCGCCCATGTCGGTCACACTCTTCGGGCAATCCGCCTGACGACTACGCCGCTGCGGCAGGCGGCGGCGCTCGGTAGTCCGTCCTGTCGCGCCACATCGCGTAGAGAATGCCGGCCAACCGGCGCGCGAGGGCGACGGCCGCTACGCTCCGCCCGCGGCGCTGTGCGATCCCCTCCGCCCAGACCCGCAGCGAGGCGACCGCCGGATCCTTGGTGCGGAGCACGCGCCATGCCGCCTCGACCAACAAGTAGCGCATCCGCACGTTCCCGGTCTTGCTGATCCGCCCGCGGCGCTGCTGCTCACCCGAGCTGTACTCGCGGGGTGTCAGCCCGAGATAGGCCGCGACCTGGTGCGCGCTGGCGAATCGGGTGACGTCGTCCAGCGTGGCGACGAACGCGACGGCCGTCACCGGACCGATGCCCGGCGTCGTCATCAGCTGCGCCACCACCGGATCGCCGGCGGCCACGTGCGCCAGGCGCGCGTCCGCTGCGGCGATCTGGGTGTTCACGGGCTCCGACAGCGCTCGCAATGGCGCCAGCTCTGCGGCCAGGGCGCTCGGCAACGGCAGCGCCGCGAGCTTGGCGTCCGTGTGCTCCGGCCCCCCACTGGGCAGCCGCAGCCCGTCCCGCCGGACCAGCGCCTTGATCACGGCGACGTAGCGCGTGCGGGTGCGGACCAGCGCGTCGCGCACCGCCAGCTCGGCGCGGACATGCCGCTGCTCGTCCGACGCCCGATGAGCGCGCCGATACGCCCCGAGCCGGCAGGCCTCGGCCAAGGTGCGCGCATCGCGCCGATCGGTCTTCACGCCGCGGTGCCGCGTGGCGTACATCGGCGCGAAGTTGGGATCGGCCACGATGACCTCGTGGTCCAATGCCTCCAGGTGCCGCGCCACTCACTCGCCTTCGGTCGAGGCCTCGAGCAGGATGCGGGCCCGCGGCCGCCCGCCCAACACCGCGGCGAACCGCTCCCGGCTCGTGACGATCCGCTGCTCGGTGACCGTCCCGTCGCCCTGCCCAATGCACAGCTGACTCTCGCGCTGGTGCAGATCAAGCCCTATCGTATCCATTGGTAGCTGGCCTCCCGGTGTGCACCCCGCCGCAAGGCGGTGAGTGCGTGAAACGAGTGTGGGGCAAGCTTGCCACCACGGAACCGTGGAGGTCCAGCTACCGCTTCATACCAACTAAGCGCGGTCCGTTAGGCGCCCGTCGTCCGAGGAACGGAGGTCGACGACACATGCGATTCCATCCTTGTCTCGCTGTCGCCGTTTCGCTGGCCGCGACTATCGCTTGTGCGGATTCGGCTTCACAACGCGCGGTGATCGACATGCACTTGCATGCAGGTCCAGCGGGCTGGACTGGCCCCGGGGCGCCGAACGATTCCGTCAACGAGCGTCACCTTGGGGACGTCCTCGCGACCATGGATCGCCATGGTGTGAGGCTCGCGCTAATCAGCGGCCCCATGGAGTTCGTGGAATTCTGGAAGAGCAAGGCCCCAGACCGTTTCGTCGCTTCGGTTATGCTGCCTTGCGACCGGGGCGTAGCCCCTCTCGGCGGTCGCCAGTGCTTCTCCTCCGGTGCCGTCGTTCCCGAGCTGGCCTGGCTGCGGAGCCGCTACTCGAGTGGAGCGTTGGGGGCTATGGGGGAGATCACGGCGCAGTACGCAGGCCTGTCACCAGCCGATGCTTCGCTGGAGCCGTACTTCAGCCTTGCCGAAGAACTGGACATCCCCGTTGGTGTCCACACGGGTCTCTCCCACCCCGGCACTCCCTACCATTGTTGCCCGAAGTTCCGGGCCGGCCTGGGGCGGCCTCTTCTCTTGGAGGAAGTTCTCGTCCGACATCCGAAACTCCGGATCTACGCAATGCATGGGGGCTCCCCGTATGCTGAGGAAATGCTGGCGGCGATGGCTCTCTATCCACAGGTGCATATCGACATCTCCGCCATCAGCTATCTGATGCCGAGGCCCCACTTCCACGCCTATCTACGCCGTCTCGTGGACCACGGCTTCGGCGACCGGATCCTCTTTGGGTCGGACAACTTCCCGCTGGGGGATTGCATCGATGCCATTGAGTCCGCTGCGTTTCTTTCGGAGGAGCAGAAGGCCGACATCTTATGCAGGAATGCGGCCCGCTTTCTTCGGCTCGACGCTGACCAGGCGTGTACGAGCACGGGCGCCTGATATCAACTTTGAAGTGCAACGCGGAGGCTCATCGCGCATAGCATTCCTCCGGAGTCCGGTAGCCGAGTCGTTTGCGGGGTCGGCGGTTGAGCGTCGCGGGCGGCTGAGCGGCTAGCCGTTAGCGGGCTATCGCCCACCGCAACTTGATCACAGTTTCGGGAAGCGTCGATATTCAAGGCAGCGGGCGCATTCAGGAATAGCGAGCCTTTTGTGAGACCTTCCGTTCCTACTCTGC